>JAJTXO010001100.1 GCA_021463315.1 Caldilineales bacterium
GGTGTTCGGCACGGTCGGCATCGACATGATTGCCGGGCCCAGCGAGATCCTCGTGCTGTGCGACGGCAGCACCGATCCCGACTGGGTGGCGATGGACCTGTTCTCGCAGGCCGAGCACGACGAGATGGCGCAGGCGATCCTGCTCACGCCCGATGCCGCCTTCGCGGACCGGGTGGCGGCCTCGATCGCGCGGCTGCTGCCCACGATGCAGCGCCGCGAGGTGATCGCCCGGTCGCTTGCCGACCGCGGTGCGCTGGTGCTCGTGCGCAGCATGGAAGAGGCCTGCGAGATCGCCAACCGGATCGCCCCGGAACACCTCGAGATCTCGGCGGCCGATGCGCCGGAATGGGCTGCGCGGATCCGCCATGCCGGCGCGATGTTCCTCGGGCCCTGGTCGTCGGAGTCGATCGGCGACTACTGCGCTGGCCCGAACCACGTGCTGCCGACGATGCGCACCGCACGCTTCTCCTCGCCGCTGGGCGTCTACGATTTCCAGAAGCGCACCAGCATCGTCGAGGTGTCGGCGGCCGGCGCGCGCACGCTGGGCCGCATCGCCGCGACGCTGGCCCGCGGCGAAGGGCTGGACGCGCACGCGCGCAGCGCCGAGATGCGCCTGGAGCGCGGTTCGTGACCGCGCGCGTCACGCCGGTCGTGCTGCTGCGCGTCGGTCGCGAAGCTGCGGGGCGCGGCATCCGGCGCGCGGTCAAGGAAGAAAACCCGGACGCCTACCTGCTCGGTGAGCACTATTTCGACGGGACGCCCTACCTGCAAGGGGACGAGCTGGACGCCAGCATGAACTA
>JAJTXO010001101.1 GCA_021463315.1 Caldilineales bacterium
ACGCCAGTTGGTCTGACCGCCTGAGCGGTGTGGCGATCGTCACCGATCGCCAGCCTGGCGGGATTCCCGTCCCCCCCCTCACGGGCCAGTTCATCGACCAAGCCGCGCTGAGCGGCGCGCTGGACACGTTGTACGACCTGGGCATGCCGCTGTTGCTCGTGGAATGTCTGAGTGTTGCGGAGCCAAGGTAAAGAAAGATAGGATTATGGCGAACAAAGCCGCTGCGTCGCCCGCTTCAGCCGCGGGCGGCAGGGTCTCCTGGCTGGCGATGGGCATCATCGTGCTGGCCCAACTGCAGATGAGCATCAACATCAACGCCCTGCCGGTTTCCATGGGGCCGATCATCGAGGATATCAACGCGCCGGCCACCTCGGTGGCGACCGCGCTGGTAGTCTATTCGCTCTTCGTGGCCGCCTTCGTCATGCTGGGCGCCAAGATCGGCAAGCTGTTCGGCGAACGGCTGGTCTTTCAGGTCAGCGCGCTGCTGCACGGCGGCGCCATGGCCCTGATGGCGGTCAGCACCGACGCCGAGACCATGAACATCGCGCAGACCATCGCCGGCATCGCCGCGGCCGCGCTGGTGCCGACCCTGGTGGTGCTGCTGGCGGCCAACTACCGCGACCGCCAGCAGGAGCAGGCGCTGGGCATCCTGGCCGCCATGCCCGCCATTGCCAGCGGGCTGACCTTCGTGGTGGCCGGCTTCATCGCCACCGCGTTGAGCTGGCGCGTTTCCTTCTGGCTGATCTTCGCCATGTCGCTGGCCGTCTTCGCCCTCAGCTTCCGCCTCAAGCCCATCC
>JAJTXO010001102.1 GCA_021463315.1 Caldilineales bacterium
CACTCGCGGCGGCCGGCCACCGCCGCCACGCCGCACAACTCTCGTCCGTAGTCCAGCATAGTACACCTCATGGTGAGTATATCGAGGCAGGTCACACCGGCCCTTCTCCTGCCGGTGACCTGACCAGATCGTGTTGGCAGCCTATTATAGCATGCTCCACGCGGGAGACAATCTCTCGACAAGACCTACGTGACATCACGCTTGACAACACGACCGGTGTGTGACAAAATTCCGGCACAGGCATCGATCAAGGAGAGTACAGAGCGCAAGTGAGGACAGCGGCTGGCGATGGAAGATAGCGGGTTGTTGACGATTCACCTATTCGGCGGCTTTCGCATCACCGCTGGCAACACAGCGGCGCCAGGATTCGATCAAGCGCGCGTGCAACGGCTGTTGGCCTACCTGCTGTTGCATCGCCGCGTGCCGCGCTCGCGCCAGCAGATCGCTTTCACCCTCTGGCCGGATACCCCCGACGCCCAGGCTCTCACCAATCTGCGTACCCTGCTCACCCGCCTGCGCCAGGCCTTGCCCGGCGCCGAGCGCTTCCTGGACATCGACACGCACGCCGTGCGCTGGCGACAGGATAGCTCGTTCACCCTGGACGTGGCCGACTTCGAGGCAGCCTGCGTTCAAGCAGCGGCCGCGGAGCAGCGCGGCCAGTCGGCCAATGCAATCCTGGCTTTGGAGAGAGCCGTGAACCTCTACACCGGCGACCTCCTACCTGGCTGGTACGACGAGTGGCTGGCGCCGGAGCGCGAGCGGCTGCGCCAGGCCTATGTGGACGCGCTGGAGCG
>JAJTXO010001103.1 GCA_021463315.1 Caldilineales bacterium
GTCGCCACAGCGCGGCATCGACCCACCAGCGCTCGTCGATGCGCCAGCCGCCGCGCAGGTGGGCGCCGCGGTAGTCGCCGACGTTGGTGCCGCCGTAGACCGGATCGCGACCGCGCACGTCGAAGACGTCGAACGTGTCGTTCATCGCGTCGACGGCCACTTCGAGCTGACGCGCGCCGCGCTCCCCGGGACGCGCGGTGAGCGTGAAGTCGAGGGGCGCCGCGGCCGCCGGCGTGAGCGCGGCGGCCGCGAGCAGCGCGCCGGCCGCGGAGAATGCGCCGCGCATCGCCGGACGGCGGGCGTTGGTCACGGTGTCACTTTCACCTTGCCCTTGAAGCCGTGTCCGGTCACCGACTGACCGCCGGCGCGCAGCGCGAATGCCTGCAGCGTGGCCAGTGCCGGCGTCGGGGTGGAGCGCGCGATGCGCAGCGTGCCGAGTACGAGCTTCACGTCGTAGGTGCCGCTGCTCACGCGGCTGGCGGCCAGCACGTCGAGCGCGCTGCCGGATGCGGCGGCCGAACCGATCACTTCGAACAGTTTGTCGAAGCTGAATGCGATCGCGCCGCCGGTCGTCGAGACGATCTGCAGCCCGGCGCCGGCCAGGTTGACGATCAGTGGCGACGTGGTCTCGCTGGAGGCGGTCTTGCCGTAGACCCAGAGCCGTGCGCCCGAGGGCAGGCTGGCCTCGACCTGGTCGCCCACGCCGAGCTTGAACGCGACGCGGTCGATGTAGGCCTGGAAGACGCGCGTGGCGTCGGTGACTTCGATCGCCAGCGGCGCTTCCATCG
>JAJTXO010001104.1 GCA_021463315.1 Caldilineales bacterium
GTTTGGCGGCCCGGCAGGCCCCGGCGCGGGGACGATCGTAGTGTGAACAGGCCCTGGTCCGATTCGCCGTGGCGAAAGACCTGCGCGAAACCCGCATCGATTCCGAGGTCGTCTTCAAGGGCGGCTTCCTCGAGGTGCGCCGCGACCGCGTACGACTGCCGGACGGCCGGCCGACGAGCCGCGAGTTCGTCGTCCATCCGGGTGCGGCGGCGATGCTGCCGATCTTTCCGGACGAACGCATCCTGGTCGAGCGCCAGTTTCGCTACCCCGTGGGGGTCACCTTCGTCGAAGTGCCCGCCGGCAAGCTCGACCCGGGGGAGAGCGCGCTGCAGACCGCGCGGCGCGAACTGGTCGAGGAGACCGGCTATCGGGCCAGCGAGTGGGCGTTCCTCACGCGTCTGCACACCGCGATCGGTTTTTCCGACGAAGCGATCGACCTGTTCCTGTGCCGCGACCTGGTGCACACCGGACAGGCGCTCGACGACGGCGAATTCCTCGAGATCGAAATCGTCACGCTGGGCTGGATGATGGACGAACTGCGCGCCGGGCGGTTGAGCGACGTGAAGACGCAGATTGGCGTTTTCTGGCTCGATCGGCTGTTCTCGGGTGTCTGGCCTTGGCCGGCATTTGAAAAAACTGAAAAATATAAATAAAACAGCAGGATAATGAATATAGTTAAAGTGTTATCTCGGAATTCGAGCCGATACGGATTCGGGCAGTAAAATCAATGTATTATCAATATGTTGCATTGATTTATTGATTAATGACTTGATATC
>JAJTXO010001105.1 GCA_021463315.1 Caldilineales bacterium
CACCGAGGTCGAAGGCGTGATCGGATACCACGCGCATACCGTCGCACCGCCGTACACGCAGCCCAGACCGGCGGCGCTGTTGCCGTCGACGAAGATGCGCTTGCCGACCGCGTCGGCGCGGCGCAGCGCGAGCCCGATCGGGGCGTCGGCGAAGTGTTCGCGCGCATGCGCATGGCCGATGTGCAGCGCACGCACGTTGGGTTCGAACAGCTTGGGCTTGTTGCGGTACTGCTCGCCGACCAGCGTCTCCAGCACCTCCATTTCCAGCCCGAGCAACTGCGCCAGCGCGCCCACGTAGATGATGTTCTTGAAGATCTGACGCTGGCGCGGATCGCTGTAGGTGGCGTTGCAGATCTGCGTGATCGGCATGCCGAGCGCGCGCACGTCGTCGCGGAACTTCGATTTCGGCAACGGCTTGGTGGAGTCGTGGAACAGGTAGCCGCCGGGTTCGATCTCCTTGACATCGGCGTCCCAGGTCTGCGGATTCATCGCCACCATGAGGTCGACGCCGCCGCGGCGGCCGAGCCAGCCCGCCTCGCACACGCGCACCTCGTACCAGGTCGGCAGACCCTGGATGTTGGAGGGAAAGATGTTGCGCGGGCTCACCGGCACGCCCATGCGCAGGATCGCCTTGGCGAACAGCTCGTTGGCCGAGGCCGAGCCCGAGCCGTTGACGTTGGCGAACTTGACCACGAAGTCGTTGACGGCCTGGATCGGCTTCATCGGCGGGCGCCCCGTGGCGCGGGCTGGTGGAGGGAGGGCATGGTGCTCAAG
>JAJTXO010001106.1 GCA_021463315.1 Caldilineales bacterium
GTCGGCGTTCATCGGATCGTCGATCCACTGCAGCGCACGCCCCTTCGCGCAGGCCCCGATCAGATCGCCCCCCGTGCCGAGCAGCGGCCGCAGCAGCCATCCGCGCAGCCGGAGCTCGGCCGGCGCCATGCCACCGAGCGCCTCGGGACCACTGCCGCGCGCGAGCCGCATGAACACTGTCTCGACCTGGTCGTCGGCGTGGTGCGCGGTGAGCAGCGCAGCACCGTGCACCTGCGCAAGCGCAGCCCACAGCGCCGCATAACGGGCTTCGCGCGCCCATGCCTCGAGGTTCTCGCCGCGCAGCGGCGCCGCACCCAGCCGCGTGTGGCCGAAGCGCACGCCCTGGCGCGCGGCTTCACGCTCGCACCAGGCGAGCCATCGGTCGGCCCCGGGCTGCAGACCGTGGTGCACGTGCCAGGCGACCAGTTGCGCGGGTCCGCGCAGGCGCACGAGTGCGTCGAGCAGGACGGTGGAGTCGCGTCCACCGCTGAATGCGACGAGCAGCGTCGAGCGATCGGAAAACCGGCCCAGCGCTTCGACGAGTGCCGCATCGACCAGGGCTTCAGCCCTGCCCGATCTCCTTGAACTTGCCATAGTGCATGATGCGCTCGTGGCGTTGCCGGATCAGTTCCTTCGGGGTCGTGCCCTGGAACTGGCGCAGTGCGTCCGAGAGCGCGCGCTTGAGCAGTTGCGCCATGTGCGCCGGATCACGGTGCGCACCGCCCACCGGCTCGCTGACGATCCGGTCGATCAGGCCCAGCGCCTTCAGC
>JAJTXO010001107.1 GCA_021463315.1 Caldilineales bacterium
GCGCTACCTGTCGCTGATCGGCGGCACCTGCATGAGCTTCTATGACTGGTACTGCGACCTGCCGCCGTCGAGCCCGCAAACCTGGGGCGAGCAGACCGACGTGCCCGAGTCGGCCGACTGGTACAACTCCACCTTCCTGATCGCCTGGGGTTCGAACGTGCCGCAGACGCGCACGCCCGACGCGCACTTCTTCACCGAAGTGCGCTACAAGGGTGCGAAAGTGGTGGCGGTCACGCCCGATTACGCCGAGGTCTCGAAGCTCGCCGACCTGTGGCTGCACCCGAAGCAGGGCACCGATGCGGCGCTGGCAATGGCGATGGGCCACGTGATCCTGAAGGAGTTCTACGTGGACCGCCTGGCACCGGGCTTCGCCGACTACGCCAAGCGCTTCACCGACATGCCGCACCTGCTGACGCTGCGCGAGCGCGAGGACGGGACGGTCGTGCCCGACGCCTTCCTGCGCGCCTCCGACCTCGGCTCCGAGGAGGAGAACGCGGAGTGGAGGACGGTCGTGATCGACGCCGCAAACGACGAGCCGGCCGTGCCCAACGGCTCCGTCGGGGACCGCTGGGGGAAGGCGGGCGAGGGGCGCTGGAACCTCGACCTCGGCGAGATCGACCCCCGCCTGACCCTGATCGACGGCTCCCACGAGCCCGTCGAGGTGACCCTGCCCCGCTTCGACGAGGGCGAGAAGCAGGGCGGAACCACGATCCGCCGCGGGGTGCCGGCGCGGCGAATCGGGGGCAAGCTCGTGACCACCGTGTTCGA
>JAJTXO010001108.1 GCA_021463315.1 Caldilineales bacterium
GGCTACCGAGTCGCTGGCCGCCGACCTCGGTACCACGCTCGAGCAGCTGATCCGCGACCTGGTCGCGCGCGCGGTCACCGAGGAAATCACCCGGGTGCACGACGAGATGATCCGCGCGCGCGGCGGCGTAGCCCCCGACCAGGGCTGACCCGAGCCGCAGATATGACTTCACGTTCAATCAAAGACTTGCGAACATGACCGCTGAGACTCCGTCGGCAGGCTCGCCGAATGCCGCTGCGGGCGCCCCCGACGCGCTCGCCAGGAGCTTCGAGCCGGCCGACATCGAAGCGCGCTGGTACCCGATCTGGGAGTCGCGCGGTTACTTCGCCGCCGGCAACGCGCCCGGTGCAGACGCCTTCTCGATCCAGCTGCCGCCGCCGAACGTCACCGGCACCTTGCACATGGGTCATGCGTTCAACCAGACGGTGATGGACGCGCTCACCCGCTACCACCGGATGCGCGGCGCCAACACGCTGTGGCTGCCCGGTACCGACCACGCCGGCATCGCGACGCAGATCGTCGTCGAACGCCAGCTCGATGCCCAGGGCGTCTCGCGCCACGACCTGGGCCGCGAGCAGTTCGTCGAGCGTGTCTGGGCGTGGAAGCAGCAATCGGGCTCGACGATCACCCGCCAGATGCGGCGCCTCGGTGCTTCCACCGACTGGTCGCTCGAGTACTTCACGATGGACGAAAAACTGTCTGGCGTCGTGAAAGAAGTGTTCGTGCGACTGCACGAGCAGGGCCTGATCTACCGCGGCAAGCGGCTG
>JAJTXO010001109.1 GCA_021463315.1 Caldilineales bacterium
ACATCGCGGCGATGCGCTGCGGCACGCCGCGCGCCTGCGCCAGCGCCAGCAGCAACTGCACGGCGCGCGCATCGAGCCGCTGCTTGGCATGGTCGAAATACCAGCCGGCCGCCTCCAGCGCAAAACGCTTGCCGCGCTGCGGATCGGCCGCGAACAGCTCGCGCAGGTGCACTCGCGCGAGGCCGCGCGCGTGGCGCTGCAGCGCGCGCCACTGCGGCGTATCGACGAGCCTGGGCATCGCGCCCGTGCGCGCGCGGCTCATGCCGGCGTCGATCCCGCGCCGTGCGCCATGCGCACGCGCCGGGCCAGGGTCGGGATTGCCATGCCGCCCACGCTCAATGGCCGCCGCCACCCTCGATCATCTTGAGCTCGGTGATGAGCTGGTTGGCCGCTTCCTTGCCGTCGGCATACAGCATGCGCGTGTTGTCGGCGTAGAACAGCGCGTTCTCGATGCCCGCAAAGCCGGTGCCCTTGCCGCGCTTGATCACGATGGTCTGGCGGGCCTCGACCACGTCGAGGATCGGCATGCCGTAGATCGGCGAGGCCTTGTCGGTTTTCGCCGCCGGATTCACCACGTCGTTAGCGCCGATCACGATCGCCACGTCGCAGGTCTTGAACTCGGGATTGATGTCGTCCATGTCGGCGATGAGGTCGTAGGGCACGCCCGCCTCGGCCAGCAGCACGTTCATGTGCCCGGGCATGCGGCCGGCCACCGGGTGGATCGCGAAGCGCACTTCCTTGCCGGCCTTGATCAGCGCCTGCGACAG
>JAJTXO010000111.1 GCA_021463315.1 Caldilineales bacterium
CTTGGCCACCATCTCACCTGTCCTGGATGAGTGCGAGACGTGCGGTCTACCTGGCCAGCTTGCCGATTTCGACAAAGTGCTGCCGCACACTGTCGGCCAATTGCGAATCGCTGGACGGAAAGGAGCTTGGTGCATCAAGTTTCCTCTGGTAGTCATGCGTTGGCCGTAGTGCAATGCTCAACAGGTCCTCATCTGGATGAGTCGGCCCGTTCAGCACATATAGCACTGGAAAGTCGATTGCCAGCGGCGAAAACTGTTTCAAGATCATGCCGCCGAATACGGGCTGTTGATCTATGGTGACGACAAAAGGCGAGAAATCAGCCAAAAAAGTCATGTATTCGACCTCGTACTTCTTGCGCAACTGACTCGTGAGCATGAGCTGCTGGTGTGTCCAGTCGTAGCTAACGATATCGTCCTCCGTGATCACGAAAGCGCTCGTGCTGAGATCGGCCTGTTGTAGCAATGGCCAAGAGGACGCGACACTGTAGCCCAGCGTCCCCAAGCTGCCAGGTTCGAATATATGGATCGCAAAAATAGCTGTATGCACATCTCTTGGTTCGATTGACGGGCTGGGTGAAAGCAGGGATACCCGATCGGTTTTTGTCGAAGCAGGAAGGGCGACGCATGCAGCGACTAACGCCGTCACCATCCAGAGTGAGACGGCCAGCAGGGTGCGGGCGCTTGGTGATCTTCGGCCTGACACAATCGTCTCCTTGTTCCGACAGCCACTCACTGGCAGTAACCTGCCTCTTTGCAGTACTTAAGGTAGACTTCCAGGGTGCGTTGTGCGTCCCGGTTTGCGGCATCATCTTCGAGGGAGTAACCGGGAGCATAGACATGGCGATCCACGATCTGCGGGGTGGCATCTGGATCGTTCATGTAGCGGCTCCACTCGTCAATGGTCGCCGGACGATCGAAGAGAGATGGATCGATCACCATCGGCGTGGTAGTACCATCAGGATTGTGAACGTTCAACAGCGGCGCTATATGATACCGCCATCTGACGGTCGTGTCGTTCCACTCTGGATATGTATAGGTGGTAGTTATTGTTAGGTTGCCTTCGATGATAACCTTCTGCATTGAATCGAGATTGAGACCGTATCTTTCGGCCATTCGCATGACCATCAAATGGGATCGGGCATAGCACCCATCGGCTGGAAACCTAAACGGGATATCCGACTCGTCCGCCATATCTCTGAAGATCGCATCAGCTTCACTTGGGGGCACCGAGGTGCGCCCTGTTGGCGTCGCTGGGTCCAATTCCGCTGAACCACCACCGAAGATCGACCGGAAGAAATCCCCTATCGCCCTTCCAATCCGGCAGAAAAGACCACTGATTCCTGAATCACAATCTCCGTCGACATCCGCCATCAGTGAGGCGGTCAGCTTGGATGATCCATCTGTAGTAGGAGCAAACAATCCTGTCTGTCCAGCGCCTACGCTGGCCACACCCAGAACACCGGCTGCCACGCCGCCCGCTGCGACCGATCCCAGAGGAATAGTGACCTGATCACGAGCTTTGAACGGTTGGGCGGCTTCCTCTTCGGCCTGGCGCGCGACTTCGGCGATCTTCAAGGTGACCGTTTGCGCCTGACCGAGAGCGGCATGAAGCCGGCGCATGACGGGCAGAACTACGCCGTCCATCTCAGCGCAGAAAGCAGCAAAGCCACGGCCTTCCCAGCCGCCCTGGCGCAATGCCTGCGCGCTGCGCTGCACCTGCCCTTGTAGGGCTGCCGCGGCATCGGCGTTACGCCCGAATCCTGCGGCTACTTCAGACAGACGTTCATACTCAACCTGGATCACGTCAGCGGGCATAAGCTACCACTCCATCCATCTCCTCGCGCGGCCAATGATCCAATCCCTCACAAAGGTGAAGCTCGAGCAGGGACGACCGTTGTCAGTCGCCCCGGCTCGAGCTTCCTGGGCTCAAGGGGCCACGGCTAATAGAAGCGCGTTGCGCCTAGCGCGTCGCCCCGTTCATACGCATCCACTGACTTGTTCAGGTCGCTGAACAGCTCCTGACACTTGCGTGACATCTGCTGGATGTGCGGCTTGATGCTATCGATGTATTGAGCCAGCGCCAGGCCGCCCACCATGCCGATGAAGGCGGTGCCGCGCAGGATGTTGACCAATGCTTCCATCACCCGCGCCACGTTCTCCAGCGTATCGCCAACCTGTTTGAAGTTCTTGGCGATCTGCCGCACGGCCGGCACGTTCATGAACACTTTCTCTGCCATGTCATTCCTCCGGTTTCACCGTAACTTGCAGGCACAGCCTAGCGGTAGATGCCGTTGAACACATCAGACAGCCCGCGCACCATGCTGTTCACTTGCTGGTCGGCCCGGTCCATCACCTCGATAGCCCGGTTCAGGTTGCGCTGCATGGTGGTGATGTTCTCGCCCACCTTGCCCACGCCGGGGATCATCAGGCTCGATACCTCCTGCACGAAGGCATTAGCCCCATCGCCGACCCACACGCCGCCCGTCACCTGCTGGATCATCGTGCGCATCGGCTGCAGCGCCTGGTTCTGCACGATGTTCAACTGCTGGGTCAACTGGGACAGCACGTTGGCCACCACCTGGCGCGCAAAGCGCAGCAATTTTCCCATCATCGCGTAAGCCTCCTTAAAGACTAGAATTGCGCCTTCGACGTGCGATCGGCCTCTTGCATGTACTTGACCGCCATGCCCACGTCCTTGGCCAACTCGTCGAACTTGTTGCTCAGCTTGGTGATTGCAGGGATCAGCTTGGTGCGGATCGCCTCCACGAAGGCGTCGCCGCCCTGCCCCAGCAATGCGCCTTCCTCGATGGTCGTCGCCAGGCCCTGCATCTCCTGGATCGAGCGCTGCAGTTGCTCCTTGCCTTGCTGGAAGGTGCGGATCATCTGCTCGGCCTTGGCGTAGTCTAACTTGATCACATCAGTTGCCATATCGTCCTCCTAATGGTTTGGCCGGTCTGGGGCCACCGGTCAGCTTGCCTTGAACGGCGCTGACGCCTCTTCCTCAGCCTGCTGCACGGTTTGCGCAATCTGCTGGGTCACGCGCGCCGCCTGCCCTAAAGCCTGGTGCAGCCGGCCTACGCCGGGCAACACCTTGCCCTGCATCTCGTTGAAGAAAGCCTGCGACCCGCGTCCTTCCCAGCCGCCGCGCAGCGTCTCCATGCTGCGCTGCACGTTCTGCGTCATCTGCTGGATCTGCTGGCTCTGGGCGTTGAAGCGGTTAGCCACCTGCGCTAACTGGTCGTAGTCGGCCCTGATTTCTTCTGCCGCCATGATTGTACCTCCTCGGATTGGGTTGGTTGCTCACGTCACTGCCTCTGGGCTGCGCTGATGCAGCCACACCTGCTTCTTTCAATCGATAGTGCCTCCTTTTCCTGCACCAGATAGAGACGACCTCGACTTGTCTGGCTGGGCTTGTGCCTGCTGCCCTAGCCTGTGTGTGCAGCTTGTCGCTTGATTGCAGCTTATTCTAGCACACCAAGCTGCGTCGTGCTTGATGGTTTATTGAAGATTTTCTGAAGCTTTTGTGAAGAGCTACGGTGTCATCTCAATAAACCGGGGGCGAGACTTCCGAAGTCTGCGCAGGTTTGTTCAAAACGGGCTCACAGTCCATAAGACTTCGGAAGACTTCCCCAATCTATTGCGATGATACGAGCTACGTGTTATAGACCTGGAGAAAGACGGTCGCCACACCGTTCTCGGGGCCAACCACAACCGCCTTGAAGTGCTTCTGGCCCACCTGCTGATAGAGGCCGCTGAAGTCGCCCGCCATGTCGAAACGGTTGGCCACTTGCGCCAACTGGTCGTAGTCCGCCTTGATCTCATCTGCAGCCATGCTGTGCTACCTCCGTATGACATATCTCAACCACCTGTCAAGCATCAAGTTGGCGCTCTAGCCGGTCTTCGCGCAACACCCCGGAGGTCTGCCGGAGTGGGCCCGACCGGGCCAGCCCACCAACTAACTTGGTGACAGTCCCTCCATGCAACGATCCTCTGATTACAGCCCATTCTAGCACAGCCGGCCAGGCTAAGCTTGGCGATTCCTTGAAGATTTCCTGAAGGTTCTCTGAATGACTGGCGCCATGACTTACTCTGGCAGCAGCAGGCACTTGACGCCGCGTCCGCGGACGGTGACGATGTAGTTCTTGCCGGAGCCGGCCGACAGACCATCCAGCTTCTTGCGCAGGTTGCTGACCGTCTTGGCAATGGTGTTGTTCTGCAAGTCATCGTGGGACTTGTAGTCCCAAACCTGGGTAGCCAGCTCGTCGTAGCTACAGACGCGGCCAGCGCGGTTGTAGAGATGGCGCAACAGGTTGTGTTCCAGCGGTGAAAGCTGGGAGTGCGACACAGACACCCCATCCACCACGAACTGATCGAGGCCATGGATGTAGCGCAGCCCGATGGCCTCGCGCGAGTGGCCCGCCTCGCTGCCCGAGGGCTGGATATCGCCGAATACCTCCGTCGCCTTCGATACATCGGTCACAATGGAAATCACGAAATCCTCATTGCCGGCCAGCATGATGTAATCGCCGTTGCGCAGCAAGTATTGTGCACCTGGGGGCAGCGGATGGTTGTTGACGTGGGTTCCACTGGCGCTGAACAGATCGACGATCACATAGCCGGAGCCCGGGTGATGGATCAGCTTGAAGTGTGCGCGCGAGATCATGTGGATGCGCGGGCCGCCAAAAAAACGGCGCAGGTTGATATCGCACAGGTCCGATAGCCCAGCCAAGATCTCCTCGCTGGGCTCAACCTCGTAGCTGGCGTTGGAAGTGGGGAAGTAAAGGATTAGTCGCGATGTGGTGTCAAGCATGTGATTACTCACGACAACAGGCTATAAGCAGGCGCGCTTATTTCTCCCGCGACGGGGGTGAATCACCCAGCTTCAGGATCATACATCGTGGCACACTGGAAGGGGCATTCACCTCAGTCGTACATTCTGGCAACGAATCTGTCGATGCAGCACTTTCAGGCGCACTGGCCAATGTCTTCATGCGTAGTACGACATCATCAACGATCGTTCCTTCAGGATAAGTCACAGAACCATCGCTGAAGGAGTTGATCGACACCCAAACCTGCGGCTGGCCAAGCAGACTGCCAATGCCAGGAACTGCGGCCAAATCAAGGCGTCGGGAAGCCCACCCGCCAGAATTGCCAGTGATAGACATACCGTAGAAGTTCGAACCGTCGATTGACGCACCCCAGCCCACGCCGTCAAATCCCTCCTCCGAGTTCTGCCAGTATTGGAACAACCATTCTGCATGGCTTGCGGTACTCAGACTAAATGGCCCATAGATCAGCCAACTGTTTACGTTATTGGGATATTCAGCGCCACAGGCCAATGCACTGCCGCCAGCCCCTCCGCCCACACCCCAACCGCTGTAAGAGCCACCAAAGGGGCGACAAGCGCGCTTGCCCCAATAGAATTCTGAAGCAGAGTACAGTCGCCATCCATCTCTAGGGAACGCACCTTCGAAGTTCTCAGTTGCAATGTTGATCCAGGCCGCAGTAGGCGTGGATGTTGGCGTTGCGGTAGGTGAGGTTCCAGAACCCGAACCAGTCCGGCGGATCAACAGCGGCAGATAGGTGATTCTGCTGGGGTTGGTCACAGCATTGCTGGTCATCTGCCCAGCCTGCCCGCTGTAGCGCCAGGTGGCCGTGGCGCCTTGATTGACCACCGTCACCAGGTCCGGCATATCAGGAGCCGCCACCGCCTCCTGCGTCGTCATGCCAGTCGAAGCATCGCTTTGACTGGCGTCAACCTGAAAGACGGGCGGCGCATCGTCGAACGACTGCGCAGTTCCACACGCGCCCAGGCGAATCTCGTCGACCAACACGTTGCCGGTCAGAGTCCCGCTCGAGACGCCGGTGAAGCGCAGTTGCACCGTGCTGCCAGCATAGGCCGAAAGATTGAGTGTGATCTGCAACCAATTGGGGTAAGTATTGTTGACCTGTGTCATGTTGCGGGAATAGATCACTGTGTTGTTGATCAGAACTCTGAAATAGTCATCAGGGGTTGGATCATCGGCGCTGGGGCGATAGCTCAACAGCCAGAAGGTAAGAGACTGATTGCCCGACCCGGTTGGCACCGTGATCGTCTGCGTGACGGAGTCAGTGCTGGGCGTGCCATTACAATAGCCGGCAGCCCAGTACGAGTTGACGCCGTGGTGCGCGGTGTTGATGCCCCAAATAGATGAATGATTGCCAATTCGGCCACAGGAGTTGTTGGCGGTTAGGATCCAGCCGCTGGCTGGCGGCGGTCCCTGCTCGAAGCTGAAGTCCTGAATAGCACAGGTCTGCGGCACATTGCCGAAGTTGACGATGACAACCTGGCAGGCGTCCACCGTCACCGTCCGGTTGTTGGGCGAATTCGGCAGGCTGCTGTAGCCGGGCGGATCGGTTTCGGTCAGATGGAATGTACCCGGCCCGTTCAGGGCGAAGTAGTAGAAGCCGCCGCTGCCGGTGGTGACTGTGGCGCCGGTCTCCTCCAACAAAATCTTGGAACCGGCCAGTGGCGGCTCTGTTGACGGCTGCCAGCTCCCGTCCCGGTTGACGTCGTTGAACACCGTGCCTTCGATGCGATGCAGGCAGGCGGTCGCCGTTGGCGTCGGCGTGGCGGGTTCCGTGGCTGTGGCGGTAGGCGTCGGCGTGCTGGTCGGCGTGCTGGTCGGCGTCGGTGTGATGGTGGAGACTCGAGTTGGCGTGGCCGTCGGCGTGTGGGTCGGCGTCGCCGTTGCCACGCGCACCCGATAGGAGACAGCGCCACTGGCATTGCCGGCCAGATTGCCCATCGTCCAGCGCACACTGCCCCCTGCGCTGACGCCTCCGTTGCTGATGCTGCCAGGTATCACCACTGCATTCTGCGGCACAGCGTTGGCGATCTCGAAGTTAGTCAGCGGCAGCGCACCGTTGCGATAATAGACCGTGTAGCCAATCTCCTGGCCGGCTTGAACCTCGGTCCAAGGATCGTTGCGCAGAAGCAGCATGCTCAAGCCTGGCGTCGGAGTGGCGGTAGGCGTGGCCGTGCGTGTTGGCGATGGGGTTGTCGTTGCAGTGGGCGTGAACGTAGGCGTTGGCGGCACATCGGAATGATAAACAGCGCTGCGCACCACATTGTCGTGGTATCCCCCCAGCACGAACAGATAGTCTGAGTTGTTCTTGCGCACGGTCACACTGGCGTGCCGGTCCAGCGCTTCAGGCAGCGCAGGCTCGTTGCGCCACGCACCCAGATGGCCGTTGGGGTCGATGGGCGCAGCGATCACCTGGCTGAGGCTCGACGTGCCGTTCTCCGTGCCCCCCAGAACCACCAGGCGGCCGTCATTAATGGCAGCCTCATGGTCATAGCGGGCCGAAGGGAGTGTCGTCGTCTGCCACGCGCCCAGGCTGCCATCTCCATTGACCACTGCGTAATAGACCGTACCGCGCGCAGCGCTGCCGACGGCTCCGCCTACCACATAAAGACGATTGTTATAGGCCGCCACGGAATGGTTGTGGCGACCTTCGGGGAGATCGCGCACGGGTGTCCAGGTCCCCAGAGCGCCATTGGCCTGGATCGACGCAAAGTAAACATTCGACAAGGCTTGGCCGGCGCTGCCGGTTCCTCCGACAACATAGAGACGATGGCCGACGACATAGGCATCATGATTGGCAACAGCCGACGGGTAATCTCCGATCTTCGTCCATCCGATGACGGAGCCATCGGCTGTCAGCGCGGCTCGCCATATATCGCTACGCCTTCGCTGCCCATCCCAGCCTCCGACCACGTACAGATAGCTGCCATCAGGGCTGGCGGCCAGGGCATGGCTACGTATCTGCTGAGGCAGCGCGGGCTGGGCGGACCATGCGCCCAGGCTGCCGTCGGCAAGCACTTGGGTGGTGAAGACACTGGCCACCGGGCTACCCGCGGCATTCCTGCCGCCCACCACCGCAATCGAGATCCCAGATGAACGATTGAAAGCCACGGCATTCGACGCCAGAGGTTCAGGCAGCGGGCGATCCTGGATCCACCGAAGAATTGGGCCCAACGCGGGCGCTGCCTGCACGGCCAACGCGGCGACGCCAGCCAAGGCGATGGCTGCCAGACCCACGGCAAACCAGCCCAGACGCAGGCGTTGAATTCTCGAATGGTTCATGGAGGGTGCTCCTTTCGTTCGGCTGCGGAGGGCTCAACGCGGTGTGGGTTCAGCGGTCGGCGCTGGCGGCTGTGGCTCACCCGGCTGGCCTCCCCCGCCGCTGCGCTCGAAGCGAAAGGCGCGCGCCTCGCTGACCAACCCAATGCGCCGATAGGGCGATGTCTCTACCAGGATCACCCCCCACAGATAGTCGCCCGGCTCCAGCAGCGCTCCCAGCACCACGTCAGCCTCGTCCAGGTTGATCCGCATCCCGCCCGAAGCATCTTGGGTCACGCCGACCGGTCCAAACGAGTCGCGCATCGCGTCCTGCCCCGGTCGCCAGAAGACCAGCTCGAAGGCCCGGTTGCCGCTCAGCTCATGGCTGGCCTGCCAGCGAAACAGGCGCTCGCCGCCGCCGATCGCTCCGGGGCCAGGCTCGATCAGCGCAACCGCCGGTGTGGATGCCGTGGCCGGCGGCGCCGTGGGCCGCGGCGGCTGGGTGGCCGCCGCTTGAGGCGGTGCAACTGTCGCGGTGGCGGTGCGCCGCGGGGCGCTGGGCGTGCGCGTGGCCGTCCGCGTTCTGGTCGGCTTGGGCGTCGCCGTCGCTGTGGGCGTTCCGACCGGTGTATGGGTCGGGATGGGCGTAGACGTGGGAACCGGCGTCGAGGTCGGGCTCATGGTCGCGGCCAGGTCTTGGACCGTTTCCGCAGCCGCCGCATCTGTGGGCTGAGTAGCCGTCTGCGGCGTATCGAAACCCGCGGACGCCGGTTGCGCCGTGTGGGTGGCCGTGGGCGATCGCGCCGGCACAGTGGCCGTGCTGGTTGCAGCCGCTGCCAGCATGGTCTCGGCCGACGGTGGATTGGCGGTGACGCCTACAGCCGCTCCGGCTGGGTCGGCCTGGGACAGAAAGGGCAGGCCGGGCCGGCCTGCGCCGCCGAAGGTCCACAGCAGCGCAGCCACCGCCAGCAGCGCCACGCCGATCAGCGCGGAGGCCACCGCCAAGCCAGTGCGCCGCCTGGCAGGTTCATGCACCACGTTGCCCGCACCTGGCGCAGGCAACGGCAGCTCAGGCGCGGGCGGAGGCGGCT
>JAJTXO010000112.1 GCA_021463315.1 Caldilineales bacterium
TCCCCATTCACCAACCCACCAATCTACCAATCTACCACCCTACCAATCTACCAACCCACCACTCTACCACCCCAATGACTACCCCCAACATCATCCTCACCGGCTTCATGGGAACTGGCAAGACCACAGCAGGCCAGGCCGTCGCCGAGCGGCTGGGCCGCTGGTTCGTGGACATGGACGCGGTCATCGAACGGCGCGCGGGCAAGCCAGTGAGCGCGATCTTCCGCGACGAGGGCGAGCCAGCCTTTCGCCGCCTGGAGGCCGAGCTGTGCCGTGAGCTGGCGCGCGAGCGCAACCTGGTGATCGCGGCCGGCGGCGGCGCGCTGATCGACGAAGAGAACCGGAGAGCGCTGGGCGAAAGCGGCCTGCTGATCTGCCTGGCCGCGCCGGTCGATGCCCTGCTGGCGCGGCTGGAGGGCGACGCCGATCGCCCGCTGCTGGCTGGCCCCGATCGCCGGGCGCGCGTCGAGGCGCTGTTGGCCCAGCGCGCGGCCGCCTACGCCGCCATGCCCCATCACATCGACACCGGCGGCCTGACGGTGGAGCAGACGGCCGAGCGGATCATCCGTCTGGCGCGGCGAGTCGGGCCCGGTCCGCTGCGCATCCCCATCAGCTATCCGGGCGGCAGCTATCAGGTGCTGATCGCGGGCGGTCTACTGGCCGAGCTGGGGCCGGCCTTGCTCGACGCGGACCTGCCACCCGGTCGCTGCGCGCTGGTCAGCCAGCCAGCCATCGCCGCGGCTCACGCTGGCCCTCTGGTGGAGAGTCTGCGCGAGGCCGGCTTCGACCCGGCGCTGGTGGAGATGCCCGACGGCGAGATGCACAAGACGTTGGCCACGGTGGCTGGGCTGTACGATGCCTTCGTGGCCGCGGGGCTGGAGCGACGCAGCCCGGTGATTGCCCTGGGCGGCGGCGTGGTGGGGGACGTGGCCGGCTTTGCCGCGGCCACCTACCTGCGCGGCGTGCCCTTCGTCCAGGCGCCCACCAGCCTGCTGGCCATGGTCGATGCCAGCGTAGGAGGCAAGACCGGCGTGGACCTGCCCCAGGGCAAGAACCTGGTGGGCGCGTTCAAACAGCCCGCGCTGGTGGCCATCGACCCGGAGGCGCTCAAGACGCTGCCCTCGGACGAGTTTCGCAGCGGCCTGGCCGAGGTGGTGAAGCAGGGCATGATCGGCGATCCCGGCCTGTTCGAGACCCTGGAGGGCCGCGGGGTGTTGTCGCTGGACGAATTGGTGGCGCGTGCGGTGCAGGTCAAGGCGACCGTGGTGCAGGAAGATCCGCTGGAGCAGGGCCGGCGCGCGGTGTTGAACCTGGGCCACACCTTCGGCCACGCCTTCGAGACGCTGTCGGGCTATCGGCTGCGCCATGGCGAGGCAGTGGCGGTGGGGCTGGCCGGCGCGACCCGGCTGGCTGGGCGGCTGGGCCTGTGTGATCCGGCGCTGACGCCGCGCATCGAGACATTGCTGGATCGGCTGGGCCTGCCGATCCGTGCGCCCGGCTATGATCCAGAGCAGGTGCTGGCGGCCATGAGCGTCGACAAGAAGCGCGTGGCTGGCCGGCTGCGTTTCATCCTGCCGCGCGCGGTGGGCGATGTCGATCTCTTCGACGATGTGCCGGCGCAGCAGGTGCTGGCCGTCCTCGCCGAGCTGGCTGGCTGACCCGGCTGACATCTGCGCCGCGTCTGCGCTCCGATGCAGGCGCAGGTGAGCCTCGACGCCGTTCTGCGTTGGCTTTGCCATCGCGCGAGTCGGAAACTTGCCATCGCCGCTGGCTTGTGCTAAAATCCACGAACGTAAAACATGCCCCGAACATTGCCGCCGAGCCATGTATGGACGGCGCTGACGAACGATCATTCAGCTCAGCAAAGGACAAAACCTATGACCATCAACCATCCAGCCAACCTGAAGCACGACAAGCTGCGCGCCTGGGTCGAGGAAATGGCCGCCCTGTGCCAGCCAGACAGCGTCCATTGGTGCGACGGATCGCAGAAGGAATATGACGAACTGTGTGCGCAGATGGTTCAGTCGGGCACCTTCATCAAGCTCGACGAGAAGAAGCGCCCCAACTCCTTCCTGGCCTTCTCCGACCCCAGCGATGTGGCGCGGGTCGAGGACCGCACCTACATCTGCAGCGTCGACAAGAACGACGCCGGGCCGACCAACAACTGGATGGACCCGGCCGAGATGCATGGCATCATGGATAAGCTGTTCGATGGCTGCATGCGCGGGCGCACCATGTATGTAATCCCCTTCAGCATGGGCCCGCTGGGCTCGCACATCGCCCAGATCGGCGTGGAGATCACCGATTCGCCCTACGTGGTGGTGAATATGCGCATCATGACCCGCATGGGCAGCGCGGTGATCGATGTGCTGGGCGAGGATGGCGACTTCGTGCCCGCCATGCACACCGTGGGCGCGCCGCTGGAGCCGGGCCAGCAGGATGTGCCCTGGCCTTGCAACCCCACGGTCAAGTACATCGTCCACTTCCCCGAGGAGCGCTCGATCTGGTCCTACGGCAGCGGCTACGGCGGCAACGCGCTGCTGGGCAAGAAGTGCCTGGCGCTGCGCATCGCCTCGGTGATGGCGCGGGACGAGGGCTGGCTGGCTGAGCACATGCTGATTCTGGGTGTGGAAGACCCCCAGGGCGCGAAGAGCTACGTGGCGGCCGCCTTCCCCAGCGCCTGCGGCAAGACCAACTTCGCCATGCTGATCCCGCCCGCCTCCTTCGAGGGCTGGAAGGTGACCACGGTGGGCGACGACATCGCCTGGATCAAGCTGGGCCAGGATGGCCGTTTGCATGCCATCAACCCGGAGGCTGGCTACTTCGGTGTGGCGCCTGGCACCTCCGAGAAGACCAACCCCAACGCGATGCTGGCGTGCAGCCGCGACACCATCTTCACCAACGTGGCGCTGACTCCCGATGGCGATGTGTGGTGGGAAGGAATGACCAAGACTCCGCCCGCGCAGGCCATCGACTGGCAGCGCAAGGAGTGGACGCCCGACAGCGGCCGCAAGGCGGCGCATCCCAACGCCCGCTTCACAGCCCCGGCCAGCAACAACCCGGCCATCGATCCGGCCTGGGAAGATCCGGCCGGCGTGCCCATCGCGGCCTTCATCTTCGGCGGCCGGCGCAGCAACACGGTGCCGCTGATCATGCAGGCCACCAACTGGGTGCATGGCGTCTACATCGCCGCCACCATGGGCTCGGAGACCACCGCGGCCGCCTTCGGCCAGATGGGCGTGGTGCGCCGTGATCCCTTCGCCATGCTGCCCTTCGCCGGCTATCACATGGCCGATTACTTCGATCACTGGCTGGACTTCGGCCGCACCATCCCCAACCCGCCGCGCATCTTCAGCGTCAACTGGTTCCGCACGGACAAGGATGGCCACTTCGCCTGGCCCGGCTTTGGTGAGAACATGCGGGTGCTGAAGTGGATCGTCGAGCGCGCCCACGACCGCGGCGCCGCCGTCGAAAGCCCCATCGGCTGGATGCCCCGCTACGAGGATCTGGACTGGACCGGCCTGGACTTCAGCCGCGAGCAGTTCAACGAGATCATGAGCGTGGACCGCGACCAGTGGAAGCAGGAGATCCTCAACCACGAGGAGCTGTTCATCCGCCTCTACGATCAGTTGCCCAGAGAGATGCTGTTCCAGAAGGAGCTGCTGCTCTCCAGCCTGTGGCGCTCGCCGGAGCACTGGGATCCCGGCGTGTAGCAGATCGGCGCGGCTGAGGGCAGGCTTCAAGGCCGCGGTTGTCAGCAACAGATGATGCAAGGAAGGCCGCATCCGATTCGGATGCGGCCTTTTTCAGCCTGCTGGCTCGGCCCATTGTTGCACGTAAGCCGCTTGGTCCGGCGTCTCCGGCGAGCGAGGATGGCGGGTGCGCTTCTCCACTGTCTGCCAATGACGGGCGATCTCGGCCAGGGCCTGCTCGCCGCTGCAGCCATGCCGCACCAGGTGGCAGCCGACCACCGTGCCGGTCCGCCCGACGCCGCCCCAACAGTGGACGTAGACCGTGTGGCCGGCCGCGCTGGCCTCGTCGATCCGATCCAGGATGGCCGCCATGAACTGGGGCGAGCGAGGCAGGCCAAAATCGCGGATGCCCATGCGCTGATAGACGATGGGCTGGCCGTTGGCCGTGCGCTCCGGCAGCCAGTGGCTGTAGGGCGCCAGCTCTCCCTCCTGAGTCAGGTCCAGAAAACAGGTGACGCCGCTGGCAAGAAAGGCCTGCAGGCGTTGCTGGGCGATCGCGTCGTCCCAATGGCCGGGATATTCGCCGGCCAACAGGCGCGGGTTGACCCAGTAGGTGTTGGCGTTGGGACGTGATGCAGACATATCCGCTCCGTTCAGAGTGATCCGGCCGCCGGTGGGTGGCCGAACAGGGTGTCATCTAGAACTGCGCGCAGCCGCTCATCCAGACCGCGCCATCGCGTGCCAGCAGTTCGTCGGCCTCGCGCGGTCCCCAAGAGCCTGGCTCGTAGAAGGCCAGCGGAGCAAGGCCCTGCTCCCAGCCCTGCAAAATCGGGTCCACCACCTGCCAGGAGAGCTCGATCTCATCGCTGCGCGCGAACAGCGAGGCGTCCCCTTGCAGCGTATCCAGCAGCAGACGCTCGTAGGCCTCGGGCAGCTCGTCGCCGAAGTCCGATTCGTACTGAAAGGTCATATCGACCGTCTGCGTGCGCATGCCCGCGCCCGGCAACTTGGTGTTGAAGGTGAGATGGATGCCTTCGTCGGGCTGGATGCAGATGTTCAGGCTGTTGGGCGGACGGATGCTGGCATAGTCCTTGGCGAACATCAGGTGCGGCACCCGTTTGAAGCGCACCACGATCTCCGTGGTCTTGGTCTTGAGCAGCTTGCCGGAGCGAACGTAGAAGGGCACTCCCTGCCAGCGCCAGTTGTCCACGAACAGCTTGAGCGCGGCGTAGGTGGCCGTTTCAGACCGGGGATCGACCCCCTCCTCGCGACGGTAGGTTGGACCATTCTTGGCGCGATATTGCGCGCGCACGCTGCATGCGCCGGCCTCGCGCGGCTCAGTGGAGCGAAGCGCCTCCAGCACCTTGACCTTTTCGTTGCGCAGCGCGGTGGCGTTCAGCGCCACCGGCGGCTCCATCGCGCTCAGTGTCAGCAGTTGCAGCGCGTGGTTCTGGATCATATCGCGCACCACGCCGGCCTGGTCGTAGTAGCCGCCTCGCTTGCCAACGCCGACGCTCTCGGCCACGGTGATCTGCACCGAGTTGACGTAGTTGCGATTCCACAGCGGCTCGAAGATGGCGTTGGCAAAGCGCAACACCAGCAGGTTCTGCACCGTCTCTTTGCCCAGATAGTGGTCGATGCGGTAGATCTGTTCCTCGTCGAACACCTCATGAACGGCGGCGTTCAAGGCACGCGCGGAGGCCAGATCGTGGCCGAAGGGCTTTTCGATGACGATGCGCCGCCAGCCGCTTTCACTCGCGGCCAGACCGGCCGCGCCCAGGTGAGCCACGATGGGCTGATAGAGCTGCGGCGGCGTGGAGAGATAGAAGAGAACGTTGTCGCTGCCCAGCTCTGCACTCAGCGCAGCCAGTCGCTGGGCCAGCAACTGGTAGCTATCCCGGTCCTCGTAGCCGATGGACAGATAGCTCAGCTTGTTGGCGAAGGTCTCCCACGGCAGGCGCTCATCAGGTTTGACGCGGGCGTTGGCCGCCACCCCTTCCCGCAACTGCGCGCGAAAGGCTTCATCGCTCAACGGGCTGCGCGCCACGCCCAGCACGGCGTAGCGCTCCGGCAGCAAGCGCTGGCTGGCCAGCGTGTGCAGCGCCGGCGCCAGCTTGCGCTGCGTCAGGTCGCCCGACGCACCGAAGATGACAATCACCACCGGCCGGGAGGGCGCGGTGTGGTTCTTATCCTGGCGGGATGTGGCGTTGGGCAGCAGATGGGTGGAGACTGACATGATGCATGACCTTTCCGAGGGCCGGGACAGCGGACCAGCCAGATCAAGGCCTGGCGCCTTGGCTGGCTTCGGCAGCGGGATAGCTCCACATCAAGGTGTGCGCCAACACGTGCTCAGCTTTTTCGTGGTACGGCTGGCCATGCAGCGTTAGCCAGGCGTGACCGGCGATGTCCTGACCCTGGCGACGCGCGCCAAAGTGGATCACCACCGGCAGGCCGGCGCGCTGCAGGAAATGATAGCGCAACAGGGAGCGCCGCAGACAGATCCCCAGCGGCCGGCCGGCGCCGAACGCGGATAGCGCGTCCACGATGGCGCGGGTGGCGTCGAGACTCACCGCCTGCGGCTGGACTGGCGGGGTCAAGGCGAGCAGGGCCACGGGCAGCGGCTGCTCTAGCCGAGCGGGCAACTCGCGGGCCAGACCCAACGCCTCGATCAAGAGATGCCGCTGGGCGCGGTTGATCAAGGCGGCTGCGAGCACTGCGGCATAGCTCAAGCCGCGCTGCAGACGAATCAGCGCGCGCTTCAAGGGGAACATGGGCGCCATTATACTACCGGACGCGCGTTCCTGTAAAGCGTCATTGGCCCGCGGCCGCGTCGGTGGCCGTTGATTGAGTGGACATTCATGCGCTCTACGCACAACCGTCAATGAAAGCAGCGGGCTCGGTCGGCCCCTCCGGGGTGCTGCGCAAAGACCGGCCCGAGCGACAAGCGGGCTCGGTCGGAGACCGGCCCGAGCGGTAATGAAAGCAGCGGGTTCGGTCGGCCCCTCCGGGGTGCTGCGCAAAGACCGGCCCGAGCGGCGAGCTATTTTCTGAACAGCTATTTTCTAAACAGGCCGCCGTAGCGAAATCAACCACCGCGCACCCGCCGGCGGAACAGTTACCAAAGAAAGTAGACAAGAACGGGCGCGGCCCAAGAAATTGTTCATGTTTTGTACATCTTTGCCGCCGAAGCCGCCCGTGAACGTTAACGATTGGTTAGAAAAATGGACAAAGACTTGACACTGCCGGGACTTTCCGCTATAATACCTGCGTAAATCAAAAAAAAGCGTGGCTGCTCAACCTGGTGTCGAAGAAAGACTTCGTTGCGGCGACTTCCGAAGTCCTGGGCTGAGCAGTCACCCCAAAAGGTCGCTGCCTTTGTACCAGCGAAATTGCAACACGGCGCCCCATTGGGACGCAACTGATCGATAGCTAAAGGAGTTGGCATGTCAACGCCACAAAAGCGCAAGACCTCCTTGTCCCAACTGATTGCATCGATGACCGAAGGTGACGCGGATTTTCAGAAGGCGATGGTAACCCACACCTATCGAGCCGGCGAAGTGATCGCCACGCCCACTGACCTTTCCAGCCAACTGTTCATTCTTATGAACGGCAAGGCGCAACTGGTCTGTCAGAACAAAGAAGGCCGGCGCATGATGATGTCCAGGCTGGGCCCGGGCGCTATCTTTGGCGACGGCGCCATGATCACCCGCGATGCCACGTCGGCCACCTTTGCCGAGGCGCTGGAGGAGACGACCATCTGGGTTCTGCCGGAGACCCACGCCCGAGCCATGACCGAGCGCTACCCGATCATCGGCTGGGGCATGCTGCAAACCTTTGGTCGACGCCTGCGCCAGGTCGAGGACCGGCTGGAGGAGGTGGCCTACAAGAAGCTGCCCCAGCGGCTGGCCAAGCTGCTGCTGGATATGTCCAACAGCAACGACCGCAACACCATCCGCACCAGCCATCAGTCGTTGGCTGACATGCTGGGCACCTATCGCGAGACTGTCAGCACCATTTTGCGTGGGTTCAAGGCCGATGGCCTGGTGGAGCTGGGCTATCGTCGGATCTACGTCACCGACCCTGATGCCTTGCAGGCGCTGGCCAGCTCGTGGGACTGAGCAACTTCGCAGGTTGGCTCGGTCGGATCCACTCCGGCAGACCTCCGGGGTGCTGCGCAAAGACCGACCAGAGCGCGAAGTTGGCTGCGGACGAGCACTATGCCCGCGATTGAACCTGGATCGAATTGTCTGTTGTGGCTGATCTGTTGAATGTATGACCGGACCGAGAACCACTGACCTGACTGAATGACGAGTTGATCTGTGAATTGACTGACGAGCTGGCTGACGAGTTGAATGTGTGGCTGGATGAGCTTGACTGAGCTTTGAATTTGACTGAGTTTGATTGAGCGATACAAACAGGATTGTGTGGGTGTACAGGTGTGGTGGTAGACGATGCCGGGCGATGGTTAGCCCGGCATCGTCGCGCGTGGGGTCTGGATTGCCACAACGCGCAGTTGACGGTACAATAGCTACCGCAGCCGCTTGTGCGCGGCTGAACGATCAACGCAGGAGTAGTTCATGGACACAGTGCTTCGATCCTCTACGCAGACAGTTGTTATTGGCCCTGGCCGGCCTTTTGTGATCATCGGCGAGCGAATCAATCCCACAGGCCGCAAGGCGCTGGCGGCCGAGATGGCCGCCGGCAACTTCAGCCGGGTCATCGCCGACGCCAAGGCGCAGGTCGAGGCCGGCGCCCACGTGCTGGATGTCAACTCCGGCGTGCCGCTGACCGACGAGGCCGAGATCATGGCGGAAGCGATACGGCTGGTGCAGGCCACGGTGGATGTGCCCCTGTGTATCGATTCGTCGGTGGTCAGCGCGCTGGCGGCCGGGCTGAAAGCCGCGGTCGGCAAGCCGCTGGTCAACTCGGTCACGGGCGAAGAAGAGCGACTGGAGGCGGTATTGCCGCTGGTGGCCGAGCGCGGCGCCGCGGTGATCGGCATCAGCAACGACGAGACCGGCATCTCCTACGACCCGCGCGAGCGCTTCAGGATCGCCAAGAAGATCGTGGAGCGCGCCGAAGGCTACGGCATCCCCCGCCAGGATGTGCTGATCGACCCGCTGGCCATGCCGGTGGGCGCGGTGCAGGGCGCGGGCAAGCACCTGTTCGACATCGTGCGCATGGTGCAGGAGGAGCTGGGCTGCAACACCATCTGCGGCGCCAGCAACATTTCCTTCGGGCTGCCCAATCGCAAGGCGCTCAACGCCACCTTTGTGGTGATGGCCATAGCCGCCGGCATGCCCTGTACGATCACCAATCCGCTGGAGGCAGAGATCATGACGGCGATCCGCGCGGCCGATGTGATGATGGGCAACGACGAGAACTGCGCGGCCTGGATCATGTCGCAGCGCCAGGCGGCCGCGGCCACGCAGGCCGGCGCGCCGGGCGCGGCTGCCCCCGCCCCTGTGG
>JAJTXO010000113.1 GCA_021463315.1 Caldilineales bacterium
GCTGGCTCGGTCGGCCCCTCCGGGGTGCTTCGCAAAGACCGGCCAGAGCGGTGTGGTTGAGCTGGCTCGGTCGGCCCCTCCGGGGTGCTTCGCAAAGACCGGCCAGAGCGCGTGACTGGGCCGGCTCGGTCAAAGACCGGCCAGAGCGTATAACGATTAGCACGAAACGGTGAGAGTATCAACTATGGACGAACTCGTTGCTGCAGTTGTGCAACTACGCATCCGCCTGCCCCAGGACCGAGAAGAGCTGGAGCAGCATCTGGTGCGCTTCGTGCGCCTGGCCCAGACCAAGCGGGCGCGGGTGCTGGTCTTTCCCCAATTCACCGGACTGATGGCCGCGGCGCCGGTGATCAAGGGCCGCGGCGCGGGCCTGCTCAAACAGGCCGACCGGGCGCGGCGCACCAACGCCTCCTTCTGGACCCGCGCCCAGGCCAAGCTGGCCAGCGGCGCGGCCGGCGTGGTGGGCGCGGACTTCGGCCGTGCGCTGGAGGGCACGCTGCTCCAGCAGCCGGACCTGCTGTGGGAGAGCTACGCGTCCCTGTTCAGCGACCTGGCCCGCTATCATGGCATGGTGGTGGTGGCCGGCACAGCCTATCTGCAAGACCCCAGCGACCGCACCATGCGCCACCTGGCGGCGGTCTTCGGGCCCGATGGCAGCCTGCTGGGCAGCCAGGCCGCGGTCGCGCTGGCCCACGACGAGCACCCCATGATCGAGGCTGCCCCTACCTGGCAGGCCATTCAAACCCCCGTCGGCCGGCTGGGCGTGCTGATCAGCAACGACATGTACTATCCAGAGGCGGGGCGCATCCTGGCCTACGGCGGCGCCGAGATGCTGATCGGCCTGGGCGCGGCCGCGGAGCCGGTGCAGTATCATCGCCAGCGGCTGGGGCTGCTGGCGCGCACCGAGGACAACCAGGTCTACGGCGCGCTGAGCTTCGCGGTGGGCTACAATCCCTTCACCAGCGGCGACGAGGAACCCTACGCGGGCCGCTCCCTGATCGCCGCGCCAGCCAGCATGACCCCGCGCTACAGCGGCGTGATGGTCGAGATGGGCGCGGACAGCGCCGAGGGGCTGATCACCGCCGATTGGAGCTTCCGCGCCCTGCACGAGCAATGGGAGAAGGACCGCGCGCCGCTGCGTTCGGCCATGCCGCTGGAGCACACCGGGCCGACGCTGGCCGCGATCTACGGCCGGCGGCTGGCGCTGGGGCCGGCCCTGCAGAGCGATGCAGCGCTGGCCGCGCTGCCAGCGCCGGCCGCGGCAGCCATACCCAGCGAGTCTGAGCCGGCAGCGCACACCTCAGGGGAAGAAATAGGCGAGGAACAGGCAAGCTGACGCCCGGCTCGCGGGGGGAGACAGATTCAGGGCGACCAACCTTGCACTGGGCAGTCTTGGTCCTTTTCGTCACCCCAGCAATCGATTCCACATCGTTCTAATCTCCGCCTCGGACCACGGCTGATCGAGCATCACCCCCAACGCGCTGCCGCATTGCTCGCAGAAGGCGTAGCTGTCCGTCTTGTCGACCGTTTCAGGCAACTGCCATAGCCCGGCGTTATCGCTTTGGGCAGCACCTAGCACCAACACCACGTCATGCACCAGCGACCTTTGGTTGATGATGTGGACGGAAGTGGGGTTTTCAGCGTGGATCACATAGCGGTTGATCAAGCGAAAGCCAGCGTGGCGCAGCGCCAGGGTCAGGCCAGCCCACCCATTGGGATTCCAGTGATGGAAGGTGAAGATCAGGCGGCCGTGTTCTTTCTTGAGCACGCGATGGCACTCGCGGAAGATGCCGCCCAAGACGTCCTCGTACTGACCGTTGCCCCCAGCCTGTTGGTCCACCGCGGCCTCGGCTAGAATTTCACGCAGCCGTAGCCCGTGAAAGGACAGCCGCCGAGCCGCCACAACGAACGCGCAGACTCCGTTGTGTCGTCGGCGGCATACCCGAATATCTCTATCAAGTCTCGCGGCTGACGCACAAGCTGATCCTTCCACTAACCGCTTCCCGGCCGTACTCGGCCACTGGTTTAACGCGGCCAAATCGCGGCCAGATTACCGCAGTTCATCCAGATCGGAAACCAGCTTCGCTGGCTCCACCAAGAACATTCCAACAGATGGGCTCTCTGCTTGAGCATAGCACTCCCCCGTCAAGAGTTGCTCCAAATGGATGTCAGCCAGCGCGAACGCATCGGGCCGTTGCGCGCGCGCGGCCGCCTGCGGCGCGCCGCGGCTGGCTTTGGTCCAAAAAGTAGAGACGACCTGCACGAAGCAGCAAGGTTCTGGCACGGCCATCACCGCTTCTTGCGGCTGCGCGACGCCGGGCGGCGCTGCGTCTCCAGGTTGGCGCGGTGCGTGGAGTTGTGCAGCGCCATCTCGTAGAGGAAGCTGAGCAGCGACATGCGCTCGCCCCAGGGCGCGGTGGCCATGGTCGTCAACTGCTGATCGCTCATCTGGTCGAAAAGCTGCATCAGCTGGCGGTGGCAGGTAGCCAGCCCATCGGCCAGCTCGGTCACGTCCATCTCCGCGCGCCGCGCCACCTCGGCCTCGTTCCATTCGTCGTCGTACAGCGCGTCGTGCTGCCAGGGGCGCTCATCCGTCCAGTGCTCCACGGTGCGCAGAATCTCCTCGTCCCAGCTCAGCATGTGGGCCATCAGATCCTTGACGGTCCAATAGCCGCACACCTCGGCCGAGAGCGTATCCTGGCCCAAGGTGCGGCTCAGCGCGCTCATGAAGCGGCTGCGCTCATCGTTGATGATGAAGCGAAAATCCAGCCGATGCAGCAGGCCAGTCTCCGCGCGCCGGCGCCAGATCTCCGCCGAGTGCAGATAATCATGCTCCACCAAGCCAAGCAGCACATGGGCCACGCTCTTGTTTTCGCCTGTGGCCCGCACGGGAAAATCGCCATACAGCTCGTTGTTGTGCATCCGACGCGTGTATTGCAAGATCTGGTAGCGCGTGCCATCCAACTCATCGATGATCTCGGCCAGCGCGAACTCGCGCCGCCGGCGCACCGCGGCCTGGTTGAACTCCCGGTCGCCCATGGGGTTGGGGAAATGCGGGTCGCCCTCCTCCACCAGATGCTGTGCGGCAGCCAGCGCGACACACTCCCGGGCCGTGACATGGCTGATCACATCGCGCACACACCAATCGCCCTCGCCACAGACCGCCACCTCTGGCTCGCTCAGAAAGAGCAGCGAGCGCATCAGTTCCCGTCGCGCGTTGGTCATGTCATCGAAAAGCTGTTGTCGGTTGCTGGTGTCAGTCATAGGTTGTCCATCGCTATCTAGAGAATGAGCCGCCATTGGCTGGCGTAGCTGTTGAAGCTGCGGCCACGCACGTAGCCGATCAGCAGAATGTTCCATTCCTGAGCCAGACGCACGCTCAGGCTGGTGGGTGAGGTGCGGCTGGCCACCACCGGCACACCCATCTTAGCCGCCTTGTTGAGCATCTCCGAGCTGACGCGGCCGGTGGCCAGCAGCAGTTGCCCTGCGGGGTCGATCTGGCGCTGCAGGCAATAGCCCCACAGCTTATCGACCGTGTTGTGCCGGCCCACGTCCTCGGCCACCGCCAGCAGACGCTCGCCGTCGCTCAACGCCGACGTATGCACGCCGCGCGTTTCACCATACAGCGCGGCCGCGGCCGCCAACTGATGGATGCCATCCAGGATCTGCTGCGGCGTCACCCGGCGCTCGGACGTCACCGGCGCATGGCGCTGGCTCAGATCGTCGAAGGTCACACCGCCGCCGCAGCCGGAGGTGAGAATCGGCCGGGAGGGCAATGGGGCCGCGCCGCCGGTCAGCCACACCTCCACGCACGTCCGGCTGGGACACACGTGCAGCAGGCGCACATCCTGGCGGCCCTGGATGATGCCCTCGGAGCGCAGGAAGCCCAGCGCCAGCAGGTCGAGATCGGTGGGCGTGGCCATGAAGGAGGCCAGCTCCAGGCCGTTGACATGGATGCGCACCAAGCCCTCGTCGATCACTGCGCCAGCGACCGCGCGGCTGTGGCCTGCCTCCCACCGGCTGTAGGGCCAGGGAAACGCGCCATCCATTTGTCACCTCAGCGTTGGTTTCGCTACGGCGGCCTGCTCAACCAGCCAGAGCGCGCGCCGCGCTCACTTGCGCAGCGCGTTCTGCAACCCGCTCCAGAGCGAGCGGATGACCCGCTCCAGGAAAAAGACCAGGCAGGCCAGCGCCGCGCCGCCAAACAGCGCCAGCCCTAACATCGCCAGGGTGTCGCTGCGCTGGGAGGCCCGGCTGACATTGAACAGATCGCTCCAGGGATTGGGCACTGCCGCGCCGTTGTCCAGCCGCAGCACCTCCAGCAGCGACGCGGCCATGTTGGCCAGCACCAGCGCCAAGACCAAGGCAACGCCCAGCAACAAGAGTCGCAACAGGAAATCTTTGCGCTGCAATTTCGCGGTCAACGTGTCCAAAGACATCTCCTTTTCACAGGGCAACCAGTTGGCTCGGTCGGGCCCACTCCGGCGGACCTCCGGGGTGCTACGCAAAGACCGGCCAGGGCGTGTGGCTGGGCTGGCTCGGTCAGAGACCGGCCAAAGCGCCGCGCCAGGGTTGGCTCGGTCGGAGACCGGCCAGAGCGCAGCGCCAGGGTTGGCTCGGTCGGGCCCACTCCGGCGGACCTCCGGGGTGCTACACAAAGACCGGCCAGAGCATGTGGCTGGGCTGGCTCGCTCAGGCCCACTCCGGCGGACCTCCGGGGTGCTACGCAAAGACCGGCCAGAGCGCGGAGTTAGCTTTCAGTCCGCTGGGTCCGCCGCGCGGCTCGCCGGGCGGCGGAATCCGTCGGGGGCTTGGCCTGCTCCTGGCTCAGATCGAAGGCTGGCTCGTAGTGCGCCAGCGGCGGGCCATCCAGCGCCCGGCGCATCGCGGCCAGGTGATCGGGCGTGCTGCCGCAGCAGGCGCCGATGACCTGCACCCCCAAGGCGCGCATGCGCTGGGCATAGCCAGCCATCACGTCGGGGGTGCCGTCGTAGGAGATCTCGCCGTCATGCCAGCGGGGCAGGCCTGCGTTGGACTGGGCCATCAGCACCGCGCCGGCCGGCCGGGCCTGGGCCATCTCCCACATGATGCGCTCGATCTCGGCCGGGCCGTTGCCGCAGTTGGCGCCGATCACCGTGACGCCCCAGCCGTGCAGCGTCTGCACCGCCTGGGCCGGGGTGACGCCCATCATGGTGCGGAAGTTGGTGTCGAAGGTCATGGTGACCACCACCGGCAGATCGCTGGCCTGGCGTATGCCCTGCACCGCGGCCTGCACCTCGTCCAGCGAGCTCATGGTCTCCACCAGGAAGAAATCGACGCCGCCGGCCGCCAGGCCAGCCGCCTGCTCGGCAAAGGCTGCGGCTGCCTCGTCTATGGTCAGCGGCCCTATCGGCTCCATCAGCTCGCCGGTCGGCCCCACGGAGCCCGCCACCAGCTTGTCTGCGCCGGCCACTGCCCGCGCCAGCGCGGCCGCGGCCTGGTTCAGCTCGAAGACGCGATCCTGCAGATGGTGCAGCTTGAGCCGGTAGTGGGTGCCGCCGAAGGTGTTGGTGGTGATGATGTCGCTGCCCGCGTCGGCGTAGCCCTGGTAGATGGCCCGCACCGCGTCGGCATGGGTCACGTTCCACAGCTCCGGCGAGCCGCCGTCGGTCAGCCCCGCGCGCTGCAGCATGGTGCCCATCGCGCCGTCGCCCAGCGCCAGGCCCTGGCGCTGGATGAGGTCTAGTAGTCGGTCTGTCATAGCGAGCTCCTGGAGTAACGAGTAACCCGTAACCCGGAATGGAGTGATGCGTGGGCGGGAATGTTAAGTCGTAACGAGTAACTCGTAACCCGGAATGGAGTGATGCGTGGGCGGGAATGTGAAGTCGTAACGAGTAACGAGTAACGAGTAACTCGTAACCCGGATTTGCGGAAGGCTTCTCTGAGGTAAGAATTACTCGTTACTCGCTACGCCTTCCGCATATCAACACACAAATCCCACAATTCCGGGTTACGCATTACGCATTACTCGTTACGCACTCATACCCAAAGCCAAATCCCGCAATTCCGGGTTACGAGTTACGAGTTACGAGTTACGCCTTTTCATCTCCATAAACGCCTTGGCCGCCTCGACTGCCACGGCCGCATCTTCGCAGTAGCGATCGGCGCCGATATCCTCGGCGAAGGCCTCGGTCAGGGGCGCGCCGCCCACCAGCACGATGGTCTCCTGGCGCATGCCTTCTTCGCCCAGCCGCTGGATGACGGTGCGCATGTAGGGCATGGTGGTGGTCAACAGCGCGGACATGCCCAGGATATCGGCGTTGTATTCGCGCAGCGCGGCCAGAAACTGGTCGGCGTCCACGTTGATGCCCAGATTGATCACCTCGAAGCCGGCGCCCTCCAGCATCATGCCCACCAGATTCTTGCCGATGTCGTGGATGTCGCCCTTGACGGTGCCGATGATCACCGTGCCCTGGCGCTGCACATCCTTGGCGTCGGTCAACAGCGGACGCAGCAGCTCCATCGCGCCCTTCATGGCCTTGGCCGCCAGCAGCACCTCTGGCACGAACAGGATGCCGTCGCGGAAATCCACGCCGACGATATCCATGCCCGCCACCAGGCCGCGCTGCAAGATCTCGCCCGGCGTCTGGCCCCATTCCTGCAACGCTTCGTTGGTAGCCTCAACGACCTCTTCTCGCATGCCGTCGTAGAGGTCGTCCTGCATTTTTATGTAGAGTTCCTGCAGCGCTTCTGGCAGGTTGTCAAAGGTGTCGCTGTCCATAGCTCTTCTCCTGATACTTCAGATTCTCTGGCTACGTCGTTCCCGACGTTCAGCGCGACGCACAGCGCGCTGCTCGTTCGTCGCGTCGTAGTCCTCCACGGCAACCGTGGGATGAACGATACGCAGAGCCTCGGCCTGCGCGGTGATCGCGGCCAGGTGCGGGAAAGGATCGCTGGCGTGGGGAATGTGCAGGGCGCCCACGAACTCATCCTGGAAATGGGGGTCGGTCGCGGTCTGAACGTGACCAACCCCGCTGGCCACCGCGTCGGCCTCCAGACGCTTGCCGCGATTGAACAACATCAGCAGCGCGCCGTCGCCGGCCGCGTTGCCGACGGCCGACACGCGGGCCAGGTCGCAATCGGGAATCATGCCCAGCAGCATGGCCTGTTCGGGGTCGATGTAGGAGCCGAACGCGCCGGCCAGCACGATGCGATCCACCTGAGCCAGGCCGTAGTGGCGCATCAGCAGCTTGGCCCCGGCGTAGAGCGCGGCCTTGGCCAGTTGGATCGCGCGCACATCGTCGGCATAGAGGGCAATGGCCCGGCCGGTGCTGGTTTCATGCGGCCAGGCCAGCACGAAATAGCCGCGCGCGCCCTCGAAGCCCAGCCGCGGCGTGGGCGCGCTGGCCACGAAGCGGCCTGATCCATCCAGCACGCCGGCCTTGACCAGCTCGGCGATGGTTTCGATGATGCCTGAGCCGCAGATGCCGGCTGCCTTGACCGTGGCCTGCTCCTCGGCGCGCCGCCGTTGGCGCGCCTCGCGCGCCTCTTTGGCGTTCAAGACCTGCCCGGCGTCATCGGCCGTGGGCGCTGCGTCGCCTGGCGCCAGGGAGTCCACCCAGCCCTCGCGGCCGATCACCTTGTAGTGTACAGCCAGCGTGGCCGGATCGATGCGCACCCGCTCGATGGCGCCGGCCGCGGCCCGCATGCCGTGGCGCACCTGCGCGCCCTCGAAGGCGGGGCCGGTGGGAGAGGAGGCGGACAGCAGCCGCTGGCGATTGCCCAGCACAATCTCGCCGTTGGTGCCCACGTCGATCAGGAGGGTGATCTCATCCCGGTGATGCGGCTCCTCGGCGATGATGGCCGCCACGTTGTCGGCGCCCACATAGCCAGCCTCCACCGGCGGCACGTAGACATAGGCCCCGCGGCCCACGGCCAGCCCCAGATCGCGCGCCTTGATGGTCACCGCTTCCTTGATCGCCGGCGCAAAGGGCGCGCCGCCCAGCTCGCGCGGATCGATCGCCAGGAAGACATGATGCATGATGGTGTTGCCCACCACCACCAGATCGCTCACGTCGTCGCTGGCCAGGCCGGCCGCGGCGACAGCCTCTGCGATCAGGCCGTTGAGCGCCTTGATCACCGCGCGGTGCAGCGTGGCCAGGCCATCGTCGTGCTCCATGACATAGGAGACGCGCGACAGCAGGTCTTCGCCGTAGCTGATCTGCGGGTTCATGCAGCTTTCGGTGGCCAGCACCTGGCCGCTGCCCAGATGGGCCAGATGTGCGGCGATGGTGGTGGTGCCCACGTCCACGGCCACGCCATAGGCCTGTTCATGGTAGCCCGGCTGGACGCGCAGCACCTCGTGATCCTGCCACAGGGTGGCCGTGACACCGTGGACGATCTGGCCATCGGCCAGGCGGGCGCGGCCCTGGCGCAGCGCGGGCTGCAGGCTGGGCAGGATGGCCGGATCGATGCTCAGTCGGCCGCGCTCCAGCCGGAAGCGATCGGCCAGCTCATCGGCCAGCCGGGCCCAGTCGCTGCGCTCGTCCTCCATGCTGGCGGGCGGCAGCTCCACATAGCAGAGGCGCACGGCCGGGTCCATGGTCACGGCGCGGGCGGTGGCGGCCTTGCGCACCACCTGCTTGTGGGCCTGGCTCTCCTCGGGCACCGTCACCAGCACGTCGCCCAGCACGCGCGCATCGCAGCTCATGCGACAGTCGGGCAGCAGCCCCTTCTCCAGCCGATAGGCAGCCTCGCGCGCGCCTTCGGGGGTGACGTGGGCCGCGGCCGACTCGATGCCATGCCGGACAAACAGGCCCTCCTCGACGCGCACCTGGCACTTGGAGCAGGTCTGGCGGCCGCCGCAGATCGATTCGATCTCCACGCCCAGTTGGCGCGCGGCCTCCAGCAGGGTCGTGCCGGCCGCAATCAAGCCTTGCCGGCCGGCTGGCTGGAAGATGACCCGATGCTGGGCCGGCTCTTCAGTTGGCGCAGAACCGCCCTCCCCGGCGGGGGTGGCGGTCAAATGCGAAAGTTGCTTCAAGATCGCCTGTGTGTTGCTGGAATATGCGACGGCGCCTCCACCTGGCGCTATCTGGCGGCGTTGCACCGCCCGGCCATTGTATCCGCGGCCAAGATGCCTGTCAA
>JAJTXO010000114.1 GCA_021463315.1 Caldilineales bacterium
ACCGATTACCGATCACCGATCACCGTTCACCGTTCACCGTTCACCCATCATGTCAAAACTCCTTCTGATCGACGGCCACTCGCTGGCCTTTCGCGCCTATCACGCCTTGCCGGCCAACATGGCCACGCGCAGCGGCGAGCCGACCAACGCGACCTTCGGCTTCTTCTCCATGCTGCTCAACGTGCTCAAGGAACAGCAGCCGGACTACGTAGCCGTGGCCTTCGACGTGGGCAAGACCTTCCGCCATGAGGAGTTTCCCGACTACAAGGGCACCCGCGAGCGCATGCCCGACGACCTGCGCCAGCAGGTGACGCGCATCCAGGAGATCGTCCAGGCGCTGAACATGCCCATTTTCACCCGGGAAGGCTACGAGGCGGACGATGTGCTGGGCACGCTGGCCCGCCAGGCCGAGGCGCAGGGGATCCACACCACCATCGTCACCGGCGACCGCGACATCGTGCAGGTGGTCACCGATCACACCAGCGTGCTGACCAGCGGCCGCAAGTTCAGCGACACCATCGTCTACACGCCGGAGACGGTGCGGGAGCGCTGGGGCCTGGCGCCGCGGCAGCTCATCGACCTCAAGGCGCTGCTGGGCGACACCTCGGACAACGTGCCGGGGGTCAAGGGGGTGGGCGAAAAGGGCGCCACCGACCTGATCCAGACCTTCGGCAGCGTCGAGGCGGTCTACCAGCACCTGGACCAGGTCACGGCCAAGCGCACCCGCGCCGCGCTGGAGGAGGGCCACGACAGCGCGCTCCTCAGCAAGCATCTGGTGACCATCGTCACCGATGTGCCGGGTGTGACGCTGGAGCTGGAGGCGTGCCGCGTGCAGGACTACGACCAGCAGCAGGTGATCGAGCTCTTCCGCGAGCTGGAGTTCCGCACCCTGATCGAGCGCCTGCCCGCCAGCGTGCGCGCTGCGCCGCCGACCGCGGCCGGGCCAGATGGCCAGTTGGCGCTGTTCGGCCAAGAGCCAGCCAGCCCCGCCAGCCAGCCGGCCGCGGCCGAGCCGTCGCCCTACGTCATCATCGACAGCCAGGAGGCGCTGGCCGAGCTGGTGCAGACTCTGCGCGCGGCCCCGCTGATCGCCTTCGACACCGAGACCACCGGCGTCGACGCGCAGCAGGCCGAGCTGGTGGGCATTGCCCTGGCCTGGGGCGAGGGGCTGTCGGCCTATGTGCCGATGGGGCATCGATTGTCAATTCTCAATTCTCAATTGTCAATTGACGATGCTCAGCTTCCTCTGGAGAGCGTGATCGACGCCTTGCGGCCGGTGCTGGAGAGCGCCGCCAGCGAGAAGGCCGCGCACAACGCCGAATATGACCTGACTATGTTGCGGCGCTACGGCATCCAGGTGGCCGGGCCGCTGTTCGACACCATGATCGCCCAGTGGCTGATCGATCCCGGCAGCCGCGGGCTGGGGCTGAAAAACGTGGCCTGGCAGCGGCTGGGGGTGGAGATGACCCCCATCAGCGAGCTGATCGGCACAGGCAAGAAGCAAACCACCATGGACCTGGTGCCCATCCCGGTGGCTGGCCGCTACGCCGCGGCCGACACCGACATGACCTGGCGGCTGGTTCCGCTGCTGCGCCAGGATCTGGAGGAGCTGAAGCTGACCGGCCTCTTCCGCGACCTGGAGATGCCGCTGACGCCGGTGCTGGTGGCCATGCAGATGGCCGGCATCCTGCTGGACGCGCCCTTCTTGCAGCAGATGTCCAAGGAGCTGCGCCGCCGGCTGCTGGAGATCGAGCAGGAGATCTACCGGCTGGTCGGCTATGTCTTCAACATCAACTCCACCCAGCAGCTTTCGGACGTGCTCTTTGGCTCGTTGGGGCTGCCCACGCAGGGGCTGAAGAAGACGCAGTCGGGTCACTACTCCACCGCGGCCGGCGTGCTGGAGGATTTCAAGGGGCTGCATCCGGTGATCGACCTGATTTTGGAGCAGCGCCAGATCACCAAGCTGGTCAGCACCTACGTGGACGCGCTGCCCGCGCAGGTCAACCCGCGCACCGGCCGGCTGCACACCAGCTTCAACCAGGCTGGCTCGGAGACCGGACGGCTGAGCAGCAACAACCCCAACCTGCAGAACATCCCGGTGCGCAGCGAGCTGGGCCGGGAGATCCGCCGCGCCTTCGTGGCCGCGCCCGGCTGCAAGCTGCTGGCCGCGGACTACACCCAGGTGGAGCTGCGGGTGCTGGCGCACATCTCGCAGGACGCGGCCATGCTGGCGGCCTTCCGCGCCGGCGTGGATATCCATCGGGCCACGGCGGCCACCATCTACCATGTGCCGCTGGAGCAGGTGACGCCGGACCAGCGCAGCATCGCCAAGATGGTCAACTTCGCCACCAGCTATGGCGTCAGCGCGTTCGGCCTGGCCAGCCGCACCAGCCTGAACCGCGCCGAGGCGCAGGCCTTTCTGGACGCCTATTTCCAGACCTACCCCGGCATCCGCCGCTACGTGGACGAGACCATCGCCAAGGCCAAGGAGCAGGGTTATGTCGAGACGCTGCTGGGCCGGCGGCGCTATTTCCCGATCCTGAAGAACCGCAGCGGCTCGCCGGCCGACCGCCAGCAGGCCGAGCGCGCGGCCATCAACCACCCCATCCAGGGCACCGCGGCCGACATCATCAAGATCGCCATGGTGCGGCTGCACAAGGCGCTGCAGGAGCATGGGCTGAGCAGCCGCATGTTGCTGCAAGTCCACGACGAGCTGGTGCTGGAGGTTCCCGACGCCGAGCTGGCCGCGGTCGCCGCGCTGGTGCGCCAGGTCATGGAAGGCGCCTACACCCTGGACGCCGGGCTGACGGTGGATGTGGAGGTGGGCCCGAATTGGTTTGAGATGGAGAAGGTGTGAGGGTTGAAGCGGCGAATGCCAACGATATTGCACATTCACGGTTGGCGGCTGTTCTTCTATGCCAACGAACGCAACGAACCGCCCCATATCCATGCTCGCAAAGGTAGTGCAGACTGCAAGTTCTGGCTGCACCCCGGAAGCTATGACATCGAGGAGAGTTATGCTTATCGCTTGAGTCCGGCTGATCGCCGTGCAATTCGGCGTATCATCTTCGAGCATTTTGATTACATCGTGGCGGAGTATGAGGCGTTTCAGCGAGGAGCCAAGTGATGGATGAGAAGCTATATGATGTGACCGACGTGTGGACGGACAAAACCCACCTGTATTTGACGGTGGATGGGCGCTCGTACCGCATTCGATGGGCAGACTGCTCGCCGAACCTCTTTGCCGCCAGCGACTGGCAACGCCAGAGAATTGACGTTTCACCGTCTGGATACGGCATTCACTGGCCGGAGATTGATGAGGATCTGGCAATTGCTCCACTATTGTTTCAAGCGGAGACCGTGCATGTCTTCGAGGAAAAAAGACGGGAGCCAGCGCTCGCCGAATCTCGTGAAACCTATCGTGTTGTAGAAAGTGCGTCTGCTGAGGGTGATTTGCAGCGCATCGTCTCAGATCCTAAGGTGATGTTGGGCAAGCCAGTCATCAAAGGCACACGCCTGACGGTTGAACACATTCTGAACTTGCTGGCCAGCGGTGTGACGCTGGAAGAGATCGTTGCGGAGTACGAAGGATTGAGCGAGCAGGATATCCGGGCGTGTCTGCGGTTTGCAGCGCGATCGCTCCGTGAACACGTAGCGTTGCATGAGGAGTAGACCGATGGAATGGCAGGTGATTCGCGAGCACTATCCCCAACAGTGGCTGCTTCTGGAGGCAATCAAGGCCCATTCGCAGGCCAACAAGCGCGTCCTGGAGCAGTTGGCGGTGATAGGCATGTTTCCCGACTCCGTCTCCGCAATGAAGGAATATACCCAGCTCCATCGAGAGGCTCCGGAACGGGAGTTGTATGTTTTCCATACCAGTCGCGATGAGTTGGACGTGACTGAACGACAGTGGCTGGGCATTCGGGGCTTGTCATGAAGATCCATCTGCGTGACGGCTTGCCTTTGGTGAGCGTGGCGTTAAAGTATCGCCATCAGCAGGTGGCTCTAGATGACGTCTTGCTGGACACCGGATCAGCAAGCTCAGTCTTCTCGGCTGATCGTTTGTTGGCAATTGGCTTGATTTATGAGCCGGAAGACACGGTTCACAGAATTCGCGGTGTTGGTGGCTCGGAGTTCGTTTTTTCGAAGCAGCTTGACCGACTGTCTTTGGATGACCTGGCTTTGAAGGATTGTCTGATTGAGATCGGCGCTATGGAGTATGGTGTTCAGCTTGACGGCATCCTCGGCATGGATTTTCTCGCGTCTGTTGGCGCTGTGATCGATCTGGGCCGGATGGAAGTACGGGCGACCGATAAGCGGTGACAGATGTTCTTGGTGTTTCTCTGGAGTAAAGACCATGCCTCTCTGCCAAGGCTGCGGCGCCAGTTACGACGACAACTACAAGTTCTGTCCGCATTGCGGCCGGGCCAAGCCGGAGCCGCAGGCGATCAATCTCAACGTGCAAGTTGCGCCGGTCGGCTATGAGGAGGCGGTGCTGAAGATAGAGGTCGTTGGAACGTCGGAGCTGACGGAGCCGCCGTTTGACTGGCGACCTGGTGGGATGACGAAGCTGATGGGCGAAGCTGGCAGAAATTGGACGCACATAATCAAGTTTCGCCTGCTTCTTGATAGCTTCCATCCACAGACAGGCCAATATGTGGCCTATCAATCGACGGAATTCAGCGGCTACGTTGTCCAATTGGGCACTGAGCTGGAATTTCCACGGCGTTTTGACCATAACAAGTTGTTCCGTTCATGGGCGGAGGCCTTGTTTTCTAAACGCAGAAGGGTCTGGGACAGTACGAACAGTTTTCTTATCCAGGAAGGATGGACTGGCCTTTCTGATAAGGCAATCAAACGAGAAGTTCCGTATCTTCTGAGAGATGTATCAGGTTTTCCGGAACCAGACCTTTGGATAATTTCTGGCCGTCTGGAGGTTTGGATGCCGCCAAATCCATTAGTAGGCACGACGAAAGAACTCGAGGATTATCGATACCGCCGAGTCGCTAGTTGACTTGCTGTGCGTGGCTGATCTTGACCCATCATCCTCTGCATGGCGGAGATCACTCATAACAGTGATGGCAATATGAATACAGCCTTTGTGCACAACTTCGAATGGGATCCATACAAGGCGCGCCAGAATCTGCGCAAGCATCGTGTGTCTTTCGAGCGCGCCGCCACGGTGTTTCTGGATGCCAATCAGGTCTCTGTGCTTGACGAGGAACATGACGAGCATGAGGAGCGCTACATCACCCTGGGTATTGACAGCACGGGAATCATGTTGGTTGTAGTTCACACCTTTCGGCAAACGAGCCTTTCTGTGTCGAACATTCGCATTATCTCCGCCCGAAAGGCAACCAAGGCTGAGATCAAACAGTATGAGGAATGCGAAACATGAAAGCAGAATACGACTTTTCCAAAGGCGAGCGTGGCAAGTTCTATCGCCCACAGGCGTCGCTAAACCTGCCGGTCTATCTTGACCCTGATGTCGACACATACATGCGTCAGGTCTCTCTCAAGACCGGCAAAGATGTCGAGAAACTGGTCAACGAATGGCTCAGGAGCAACATCAAGCTGGTCGAAAGCGTCCAATAACCGCATGTTTGACGACCTCTCACGGATCAAGCAATTCGCAGGCGCACTTCACGCCACAGGAGACGCCTGGTCGGGCCACGCCTTCGGCTGGCCGGCCGAGTACAACCCGGAGTGTTCTGAGCCGCCGTTGGATTCCAGAATGACCTTCACCCCGGCCGACTTCTGCATCGGCGAGAGCGGCATCTGGTTCTTCTCGCTCATGTGGGAACACGGCAGCGACGCAGAGCCGGTGGAGTTCCTGGATGACAAAAGTATCGTGAGAGTCCTGGCAGAACCAAGAGCACCGTATAATGTTTCAGTGACATCCGATGAGGAAGCAACTGACACCGGAAGGCCATAAATCATCATGCTACTGGCAACTGAAGTTTATCTCGAAGAACGCGCCAGACGGGGCAGCAAGGAAAAGTTCCTGGCCGCCATGGCCAAAGTAGCTGACGTGGAGCCGCTCGACGAGCGCGATCGGTGGATTTCAGCGGAGGCGCATCACCTGACCGCAGTGTTGGCCGAGTCGAAGGTTCCTTATGAGACGCAAGAGAGCGCATCCCAGGTGGACAGTGAAGACGAGGAGACGATGTGATGACTTTGACACGCATAACTTTTGATCCCAAAGTCATGGGTGGCAAGCCCTGCATCGGCGGCATGCGGGTCACTGTGGGCATGATCGTAGGTTTGGTCGCTGCTGGCTACTCGACCGAGGAAATCCTTCCCGCCTATCCTTACCTTGAAGCCGCTGATGTCCGCGAAGCGTTGAACTATGCCGCGTAGCGGGTAGAGGATAAGGCGTATCCTTTGGTGGCCGCATGAAGCTGCTCATCCACATGAATCCATCTCCAGGAGGTAAGCGCCATGCTACAGGCAGTTGAATTTCAAGCCTTCGTCAAGAATGGTATGATCGAGGTTCCCCGTGAGTATCGTAAGCGCTTGAGTCAGCGCGTGCGAGTGATCGTTTTGGCAGAAGAAGACCGCATAGCCCAATCTGCAACGTTGATCGATGACTTGCTCTTGAATCCCATCAAGATCGAGGGGTTCACACCACTCACCCGGGATGAAGCTCATGCCAGAGATTAGAGCAATGCCTTGCTTTGTAGACACCAACGTGTGGCTCTATGCTTTCATAGAGAGTGAAGACGCGGCGAAATCAGCGCGCGCGAGCGGATTGATTCAACAAGGCAACATTCGCCTGAGTACTCAAGTAGTCAACGAGGTATGCGTCAATCTGCTGAAAAAGGCGAAGTTCTCTGAGGACGCTCTACGGCAACTCATTGACGCATTTTACACCAAATACGACGTATTTGATCTGCAGCGCTCCACGTTTTTGACTGCTTCTGATTTGAGGGACGGATTCTCGTTATCCTATTGGGATAGCGTGATTGTAGCCAGCGCCTTGGAGACAGGTGCAGGAATCTTGTACTCCGAGGATATGCAAGATGGTTTGCTGGTCAACAACCAGCTACGAATCGTCAATCCTTTTTCGGAAAGCCATGCCTGACTCAGCACGGTTCACCACATTCAGGAGAACGACACCGCGTGATCAAAGACGACCTCATCTCCCTCATCCAACAAGCCGCCAAGGCCGCCCAAAAGGCCGGCGACCTGCCCCCCTTCGACCTGCCGGCCATCGTCGTCGAGCAGCCGAAGAACCCGGAGCACGGCGACTATGCCACCAACGTGGCCATGCAGTCGGCCCGGCTGGCCCGCATGGCGCCCATCAAGATCGCCGAGCAGATCGCGCGCCACTGGCCGGCCGCGCCCTTCGTGGGCCGGGTGGACGTGGCCCCGCCCGGCTTCATCAACATCAGCCTGGACGATGGCTGGCTGGCCCAGCAGGTGGCTGTGATCCAGGCCAGCCCGGCCACCTTTGGCAACTCGGACGCGGGTGAAGGCCGCCAGGCGCAGGTGGAGTTCGTCAGCGCCAACCCCACCGGGCCGCTGACCATCGGCCACGCCTGGGGCGCGGTGCTGGGCGACACCATCGCCAGCCTGCTGCAGGCCACCGGCTGGCAGGTGACGCGCGAGTACTACTTCAACAACGGCGGCCGCCAGATGCGCCTGCTGGGCGAATCGCTCCAGGTGCGCTGCCTGGAGCTGATGGGCCAGTACCGGCCCATCCCGCAGGACGGCTACCAGGGCGAGTATCTGCGCTGGGTGGCGGCCGCGCTCTACGCCGAGCACGGCGCGGCGCTGGCCGAGAAAGAAGTGGACTTCTTCCGCGCCAAGGCCGTGGACGCGATCTTCGCCAACATCCGCTGCACCCTGGACCGGCTGGGCATCCACTTCGACGTCTACTACAACGAGCTGGATCTCTACGAGACCGGCCGGGTCAACGCGGCCGTGCAGGCGCTGGCCAGCAGCGGCTACGCCTACCAGAAGGACGGCGCCACCTGGCTGCGCGCCGCTGACCTGGGGCTGAAACAGGACCGGGTGATCATCAAGTCATCGGGCGAGCCGACCTATCGCATGCCCGACATCGCCTACCACGTCCACAAGCTCCAACGCGGCTTCGATTTCGTGGTGGACATCTTCGGCGCGGACCATCACGCCACCTGGCCCGATGTGCTGGCTGGCGTCAGGGCTCTGGGCTACAACACCGACGGCATCAAGGTCATCATCCATCAGTTCATCACCCTGCTGCGCGGCGGCGAAGAGGTCAAGATGTCCACCCGCCGCGGCCAGTTCGTCACCATCGACGAGCTGCTGGACGACGTCACCACCGAGTCGATCCCTGGCAAGGATGTCATGCGCTTCACCCTGCTGACCCGCTCGCCCGACAGTCCCATGAACTTCGACCTGGACCTGGCGGTCAAGCAGAGCAGCGAGAACCCGGTCTACTACGTGCAGTATGGCCATGCCCGCATCAGCTCGATCCTGCGCAAGGCGGCCGAGGAGGGCTTTGGCCCAGCGGTTTACGCCGACGGCGATCTGACGCTGCTGACCCATCCCTCGGAGCTGGCCTTGCTGCGCCAGATGGTGGCGCTGCCGGAGGCGATCGCCACGGCCGCGGAGCAGCTCGCGCCGCACCAGATCAGCTTTTTTGCCACGGAACTGGCCACGCAGTTCCACGCCTTCTACCGCGATTGCCGCGTGGTCTCCAGCGACCCGGCTGACCGAGCCACCAGCCTGGCGCGGCTGCGGCTGTGCGACGCGGCCAGAATCGTCCTGAGCCGCGCCTTGGGGCTGATGGGCGTGACCGCGCCGGAGAAGATGTAGGGGGGAGGGGTAGACAAGTAGACAAGTAGATTGGTAGATTGGTAGATTGGTGGAGTGGTAGATTGGTGGATTGGTAGATTGGTGGATTGGTGGATTGGTGGATTGGTGGATTGGTGGATTGGTGGATTGGTAGATTGGTGGATTGGTGGATTGGTGGATTGGTGGATTGGTGGATTGGTGGGGTGGTGGGTTGCGGT
>JAJTXO010000115.1 GCA_021463315.1 Caldilineales bacterium
TGGCTCGGTCGGAGACCGGCCAAAGCACTGGCTCGGTCGGAGATCGGCCAAAGCACCGGCTCGGTCGGAGACCGGCCAAAGCACTGGCTCGGTCGGAGACCGGCCAAAGCATCAACTTGATTTGCTCAGTTGGGGTGGCGCAGGCGCAGGGCTGGATCGCCCAGCAGGGTGAAGGTCTCGATCAGATCCTGCATCAGCGCGCGTTCGGCGCTCAGGTCCTGCTTGCCCAGCATGATCGCCTCGCCCACCGTGCCGGCGTCGCCGAACAGGTGGGTGTAGATATTGCTGGCCAGCTCGCTCTGGTCGGTGGCCAGCGACTCGCTGGTGGGAACCAACGCCGCCGCCACGCCGCCCTGCGGGTTGAAGAGCAGCGCCTCGCCCATGCTGATCGCCTGCGGATGGTGGAAATAGCCCACCAGGCAGGTCATCGTCATCATGAAGGGCTGAACCGCGTTGCGCAGCGCGGTCGCGTCGGCCGTGCTCAGGATCTTCTCCTGGGCCCAGACATTCATGCTGCCGTGGCCCACATAGGTCAGCACGCCCACGCCCTGGTTGAACCAGTCCAGCACCGCGGCGTTGGGGTCGGCGCTCTGGCCCAGATAGACCTTCTCCACCTGGTAGTCGGCCGGCAGATAGTTGGCTGCCAGATCATCGCTGATCTGCTGGAATGAATCCTGTTTGTCGTCGGCCACGAACAGCGCCCGGCTGGACCAGCCCTCGGCGTCCGTTGCCTGTTCGTAGGCCAGCGTCTTGGCTACCACGCTGGCCACCTGGTCGGCCGTCTGCGCGGGGATGCGCCCCACGGCCATATCGGGCCGGTCGTCCTGGTCGTCCAGGCTGACGAACCAGTTGTCGCTGGCCGTCTCGCCCACGAAATGGGTCTGCAGCAGATAGGTGGGCACCAGATCGGGCGTGCCGTCGGCCAGAAAGCCCTGGTAGTCGTAGCTGGCGTCCCCCACCAGCAGCAGAAAGCGCGGCGCAGGGCCGGGCCAGTTGTCGCGGGCATAGCGCATGTAGTCGCGGATGGCCGTGGGATCCACCATGCCACCGCTGAAGCTGTCGTAGACATCCTGAATGCTGGCCACGGTGACGCGCAAGCCCTGCTCCCGCCGATAGTCGATCAACGGCTGCAAGGCCGCCGCGAAGTCGGGGTGGGTGATCGCGATGTAGTCCGCGCCCTCCGCGTTCTGGCGCAGATCGACGCCCTGATCGGGCAGGATGGCCCGCGGGCTCAGAAGCGCCCCTTGGCCGGCCAGCGCGTACTGGCGCCGCCCCTCGGCCGCGTCGTCCTGGAACTGCACGCCAGCCGTGTCCGCGGCGCCCCCGGCCAGCGGCTCGGCCGCGGCCGGATCCGTCACATCCCACAGCCGCGCGTCGGCTGCATCGGCGCTCTGTACAGACACCGGCGCGCCCGCCGCGGCGCTGAACAGCAACTGCTCATCAGCGGCCGCGGCCAGTTGGCGCTCATAGGCCAGCTCGATGCGATCCAGATAGAGCATGTCCACCGTGGCGCCGGTGTCGCCGGGCGCAGACAGGGTCAGAACGTTGCCCGTGGCCTGAACCAGGTCGGCGGGGATCGTGGCGGTGATGGTGCGCATGCCCTGGCCGTCCCAGGCGCTTTCCCCCACCTGCTGGCCGTTCACCAGCAGCAGGGCGCGATGATCGGGGTCCGCGGCCGCGTCCTGGGTGTTGGCCCACAGCGCAACCGCCAGATCCACCGCGCCGCCAGCCCAGCCCGGCAGATCGAAGGGCACGTCGAAGGTCGCCGGGGCAAAGAGCGACTGCCACAGCCAGTGGTCGCTGTCGGCCGGCAACTGCGACAGATAGGTGGTCGCCTCTTCCAGGGTCTGCCGGGCGGTGAAGGTCGTGGTAGCTGGACCACTTCCAGCGGCCAGCGTGCGGCCAACAGCCGGCCGCGGCTGGCTGTCCCAGGCCAGCCGGTAGATGTTGTCCTGGCCATAGCGGCTGGCGCGCGGCGCGCCGTAGAAGGTCAGCTCCAGCGCGTCGCCCGTTCCCTCGGCGACCAGCGTCACCGGCTGGCCGTCCAGCGTGAGGGCCAGCCGCGCCGGATCGTCGCGCGCGGGATCGAAGCCGGCCGCAGCCAGATCGCTGGCCGTGACGCGGTAGAGCCCCGGCTGATCCACCGCCAGCTTCACCGCGTCCACCGGCTGCACCGAGACGGGATTGGCGGCATTGGCCGCCAGCGGCGCTGGGTTCGGCGCGGTCGCATCGGCCGGCTGCGCCGCGGGCGTTGCTCGATTGCGGCTGCACGCGGCCAACAGCACGATGGCCGCCAACAGCAGCGCCAGCCGGCCGATCCGGCTGGCTGGTCGCCACCACAGGGTCTGATCAGGCATAGTCTATGGGAGCTCCTGGGCTACTGGCGTCGCCAGACGAAGAAGACCACCAGCGCCAGCAGCGCCGCGCCGCAGATGGCCCCGCCGCCGACGAAGGCCAGCAAGCTGGAGCTGTTGTCGCCCTGGCCTGAGGTGTCCCCGGGCCGCGGCGTGGCGGTGGGGCGCAGCAGTTGAGCCTCGGGCGCGGCGGGCTGGGCAGGTGCGGCCTCGGCCAACGCGGCCGGCGTAGCCTCGCTCGGCGTCGTCTCGCTCGGCGTCGTCTCGCTCGGCGCCGTCTCGCCGCTGGGCCGCTCAGCCGAGTTGGCCCCGCTCAGGCTCTCGCCCGCGGGCGTTGCCGCGGCCGCTGCCTGCAGGGTCTCCGCGGTCTGCTCATCGCTGCGCTCTGTGGTCACCGCTGCCGTCGCCGCGGGATCGGCGGCAACCACCGGGGTGTCAGCCGCCGCGGGCGCCGAGTCCGGCGTCGTGATGGCAGGATTGACCGGCGCGGTGGTGGCCGCGGCCGCGGGCGGATTGATCGGCGCACTGGTGGCCGCCGGTGGAACGGTGTTTTGCACCAGCGGCTGCGCTGCAGTCGTCGCCGTCGGATTGTTGGCGGCCGGCGGCTGGGTGGCCTGCGGGGTGGCCGTCGGCGGCGTGGTGGCCGTCGTCGCGGGTGTCGCGGGCGCGGTGGCCGTCGGCGGCGTGGTGGCCGTCGCCGCGGGTGTCGCGGTTGCGCCGGGGGTGATCTCCTGCACCGCGCCCAGTTGATTGCGCTCTCCGCCGGTGGTGAACTCGACCAGCCAGTAGTAGTATCTCTGTCCGGCGGACACGCCGCTGTCGATGTATTCGTACTCTGCGCCGCCCATGGCTTGTCCAGTGGCCTGCACGGTCTGGATGTCCGCGCCCTGGGCAAAATCAGCGTTCACGCCGCGCCGAACGATGAAGGCGGCGGTGTCCGTTTCTGTCTCAGTGGCCCATTGGACAGCTACCTGGGCGGCCCCTGACCCTTGCACCACTCGAAAGTAGCTAAGATCGACATTGGCTTGGGCGGGTACGACGGCGACAAACAACGAGAGCAACATCGCAATCAAGGGTAGGAAGCGGAGAGAATAACGGCTCATGGGGTAGCATTGCTCCTTCAGTCAAGTAACGTGGATCAGCAGCCAGCGATGGTAACACAGGGCTAGATGCGTGTCAAAACTTGTCGTCTGTAAGATGGGTTCGCGCGGTTCACCAGACTTCCGAAGTCTGCGCAGGTTTGTTCAAAACGGGCTCACAGTCCATAAGACTTCGGAAGTCTTCTCCAATCTATTGAGATGATGCCCTTTCAGTTAGGGCAGATTGATGCGCAGGGCCGGATCGCCCAACAAATCGAAGGTGTCCAGCAGGTCAAGATTGACGCCGGTGCTCCAGAGCGTCTGCTTGCCGGCGGTGGTGGCCACGCCCAGCCCACGCGCGCCGCCGAACACCGACTGGTAGAAGCCGCGATGCAGCTTGTCGTGGCCGGTAGCCACGCCGAAGCCGGTGGCAGCCCAGCCAGCCACCGAGCCGCCGTTCGACCAGCCCAGCAGCATCACCTCCAGGCCCGACAGCTCAGGGTCGGCAAAGTTGCCGCTGGCGCAGGCCATGTCCAGCACGATGGGCAGCCGCGGGCCGTTGGTGAGGCGGGTCACATCGTTGCGGCCTGTGTCGCGCGCCCGCAGAATCGCCTCGTGGGCCCAGGTGGTGATGCCAGCGTGGCCGATGTAGTTGAGGAACACCGCGCCGCTGTTGACCGTGGAGACGATGGCGTCGGTGGTTGCATCGGCCGTGCGGTAACGGAAGGGCTCGCCGTTGTCGTCGTTGGGATAGGGGTCGTAGAAGACCCGCTTGACCGTGTAGTGCGCCGGCACCAACGCGATGGAGCCTTCGCTCAGCGCCTCGAAGTTGCCGGCCGAGTCGGGCGTTCCATCCGCGGCGCGGAAGTTGTCGGCCACAAAGGCCAGGGTGCTGGCCCAGGCGCCTGCTGGAGGAGCCGTTTCGTAGCTGATGGTTTTGTTGACCATCAGCGTCGCCTCGGCCAGCGATCGCGCTGGCAGCCGCCCCAGCGCCAGATCGGGCATGCGATCGCTGCCGCTGACCGCTACGAACTCGTTTTCGACCGCTACTTCGCAGGTGAAGGGGTCGGCGCAGGCGAAATAGGTCGGCACCAGGATCGGCTGCGTGGTCAGCCCGGTGCGCAGGCGGAAATCGTAGTGGCTGCTGCCCAGCAGCATCAGATAGGAAGGCGCGGGCGACTGCCACTGGCCGTAGGCATAGGCCACGAAGTCGCGGATCGCGCGCGGGTCCAGCCGCCCATTGCTGAACTCGTCGTAGATATCCTGAATGTCCACCAGGGCCACCGTCAGCCCGCGCGCGCGGCGGTGTGCGGCCAGTGCTTCAGCCGCCGGCCACAGGCTGCGATGGCTGACCAGCAGATAGTCGGCGCGATTGCTCAGGCTGCGCAGCGTCGAGCCGGTGTCGCGGCTCAGCGCGGCGATGGCTGGGGTTGTGGCCACGCGGGCGATGGCATAGCGCCGCGCCGTGGCGCTGGTCACGCCAAAGCGCAGCTCATAGGCCGCGTTGCTGGCTGAACCGGTGGCGCCGGCGATGGGCAGAAAGACCTGGCGTTGGCTGCTGACCGCCTCGGTCGCCGGCAGCGCGCCCTCCTCGGGCGCTGGCGCGCCGGCCGCGGGCGTCGCTTGCCAGCCGGTCAGCCGCAGCGCGGCCGCCGGATTGGTCACATCGAAGGCCAGCAGATCGGAGCTGGTGAAGCCCTGCACCCGGAACTCGCGCCGCCCGCCAGCCGCGGCCGCGAACTGCGCCCGGTCGTTGCTGGCCAGCAGAGCCTGTTGATAGTCGATCTCGGCCCAGTCCAGATAGAAGCTGTCGTTTTGCACGCCGGACAGGCTTTCCAAGGTCAGCGTGATGCTGTTCAGGCCGCGGCGCAGCCAGGCGCTGGACACCTGAAATTCGTTCTGGACAGGAACCATGCCGTCCCAACTCATGATGCCGATGGCCTGGCCGTTGAGCTCCACCCGCACCCGATGGTCAGGATTGACCGCCGCGACATAGCTGGCGCCCTGCAAGCGCACCCGCACCCGCGCCGTGTAGCCGGTGGTGACAGCCGCGGGCAGGGTTTGGACCACGGTGTAGGTGGGGAGGAAAAGCGTGCTCAGATTCTTCCAGTACCAGCGCGGATAGCTGGTGGGGGTGGCGAAGGCCGGCAGATCGCCGCGATAGACGAAATCTTCCTCGATATGGGCTGTGGTCCAGGCCGTGGTGTCCGTGGCCGCGCCCGCGGGCGCGACGTTGGCCGTGGTCATGCGCATGCCCGGTGTGTCGCCCACGCTGAGCCAGTAGATATCGGTTTCGCTGTAGATGGTCGGCTGGATATCGGCGTAGAAAAGCAGCGCCTCGCCCGCCTCGAACTGGGCATCGCCGTCACCGATGAAGTGGGCCGCCACCTGTTGGCCGCGCGTCCAGATCTGCAGATAGGCCGGATTGGCCGCGGCCAGCGGCGCCAGCTCGGCCCCTTGCAGCTCGGCCAGGGTGATCTTGTACAGCCCGCTGTGGCGCAGCGCGGTCTTGAACCAGGTGCGCGAGGTGTCGCCGGGGTAGACGGTGTCGGGGGCGCGTTGGCTGCCCTGCGGCTGGCCGCGCTCGCTGCGCCAGGCCAGCGCCTGGTCGTAGTTGAGCAGCTCCGCTTGCAGCGTGGCATCGAACAGATCGGGGGCCATGCTGGCGGCGGCCACGCCGGAGGGTGCGCCGTCGAAGGTGGCCTCCACCCGCAGATGACGATAGATGCGCACGGCGCCCTGGGCCGGGTTGACCTGCACCGGCTGGATCAGCACCCGGGCTACGCGCTGGCCGCGCACGAAGGCCGTCTCGTCCAGGGAAACGACGGCGGCGGGCTGGAACTGGTCCACGGCGTAGGCCGCGCGATCCCAGGCGAATTGCTCCTGCACGCCGGCCAGCGCGTCGGCTGCGCCGCTGTCCGGGTCGCGCTGGATCACCTGTTCGGGGCTGGGGTAGAGGGTGTACTTGCCCGGTAGCTCCTCCACCTGGGCATCGACGATGCGCAGCTCGACGCTGCCCTCGGTCGGGATGCCCAGCAGCACGCCGGTCTGCAGCAGCTCCGGCTGGCCGGCCGCGCCTGCCCGGCTGTAGCCTGGCAGGCTGAGGCGCTGAAAGATCTGGCCCTCCACTGGTGTCTCTTCCATGGTCGGTGCGGGGATGTCCAACTCGAAGACCAGGCCCGTGGCGCTCGTCTCGACCAAGCGCAGCGCCGGCTGTTGCGGCTCTGTTTGCCGGGCCGCTGCGCTGCCAGGCAGCAGTAGGCCCACCAGCATGACCAAAATCAATCCGCTTCTGCACAAACGATTCATTCGAGGTTCCTCACAAGCTGGGATAGCAACCCACTGCACCGAGAAGAGGCCGGGGAGCAAGTTGCAGACGCCCCCTTCAGAGGATTGGTTCCCATTTCTGGCTGTCTACTGCCCGCAGCGACCCTGGCCAAAGCCCCGCCACTGCGCCAAACAGGAGTTCCCCCGATGTGCAATCGGGGCTTGACAAATAGTTGTGGGCTATGCTATAATCTCGCCGTTCCGTTTTCCGCGGTATTCTTCTCTTCCCATCACATCTCCATGTCCCGTTTCTCCTTGGATACCCCGTTAGCCAAAGATAGTAGCCAGATCATCGAACGTGTGGTTGCCGGCGAGGCCTTGTTGATCAACCTGGCCAGCGGCGACTATTACAGCCTTGATAGCGTGGGCACGAAGGTCTGGGAAAGCATCGATGGCAAGCGAACGGTCGAGGATTTGGCAGATTTGATCTGCGCAGAGTACAATGCGGACAAGGGACAGGTGGTGGCCGATGTCCTGCGTCTGGTCGAACATCTGGCTGACGAAGGACTTCTCACGTCGCAGTAAGTTGACCCCAACTCTTGGCTTCCAAGCCGCTGTGCGGCTACAGCATGTAACCGTCGTCCTGTGAAGAGCGCATCTTGCGCAACCAACCCAACATGGAGGTATCATTGTGAATTCGAGCACGTCCGTCAAGAAGACCTACCAGACCCCGACCCTGACCAAGCACCAGCGACTTCAGAAGGTGACGTTGGGTACCGTTTCGTCCGGCCCCAACTGGCTGTTGCCGGGCAATTAGTAGCACGATAGTCACAAAGCTGTGGCCTAAGCAGTCTGGGTGCGTTCAGCGCACTCGCGCCGCAAAAAGCGCACATTCGTTTGTTCACAAGAAGGAAAGTTGGATACCAGCTTTCCTTCGTTGTGTTTCTCCCCCTTTTTATGTCTCTACCGCCACCCACGGCCGCCCAGTTCTTCGATAGCCTGACGGTCACATTCGAACAAAGCTGCGCAGGCCAGCCATGCGGGGAATCCATGCTGCAGATCGGCGCCTGTCTGGCTCGGCTGCGCGCCAGCACGCCAGCCCTGCAGCGGCAACTGCTGCGTCCTTTGGCCTGTCCCATCGGCGCCACCGCAGACCGACCGGTGGACTTCACCATCGATCTGGTCGATCTGGGCGAGCAGCCGCTGCCCGCGCTGCCCTGGACCCCGCAACACACCTCGCCCGAACAGGAGACCAGCGAATACCGGGAGGGCCCCTGGCTTTTCACGCGCCATGGCGATGTGATGCTGACCGCGCTGCACCAGGAGCAAGGGCGCACCGTGGGCCTGGTGCATGCCCCTGAGCACTGGCCGCTGCGCCACTACAAGCAGGCGATCTTCATCACCCTCTATCAGCACCTGCGCCGCCATGGCCTGCATCTGATCCATGCCTCGGCCATCGGCGCCCAGGGCCGCGCCGCGCTGATCGCCGGCCAATCGGGCGCGGGCAAGACCACCACCATGCTCACCTCAGTGGCGGCCGGTCTGGATTTCCTGGGCGACGACACCACGCTGGTGCAGCGCACCGCCGACGGCCAGTTCGAGGTGGTCACCCTGCTCAGCACCCTGGATGTGACCGATGCCACCGCGGCCTGGTTCCCTGAGCTGGCCCCGCATCTGTCGGCGCAGCGCAGCCATACCGGCAAGCGCCAGATCATCCTGGCGGAGGCCTTTCCCCAGCGCATGGCGACCCGCGGCCAGGCGGCTGTCATCCTGGCGCCAGAGATCACCGGCCAGGCGCGCACCTGCCTGGCGTCGGCCAACAAGGCCGCCCTCTTGAGCGATCTGCTTTTCTACAGCGTCGATCTCACCGACGCGGCGCTGGCCCGGCAGCATCTGGACTTTCTGGCCCAGGCTGTGGAGCAGACGCCGGTTTACCGCCTCTTGCTGGGCCGCGACAAGGATCAGATCCCCCAGGTGATCGCCGAAGCGCTGCAGCTCAGCGCTCAATAGGCATGTTTGGGCGGCCATAGCCAAGAACCGTCTTTTCGTTGGCGGGCTACATGTCAGCCATCCATGCGCGCCGGCGCGCAACCGTGGATGAAAACCCTGCGGGCTCGGTCGGAGACCGGCCCGAGCGGGATGAAAACCCTGCGGGCTCGGTCGGAGACGGGCCCGAGCGTGGAATTGCGTACACCAGTTATGCTATGCTTGGGGCAGCGCCGCGGAGACCGGCCCGAGCGGGATGAAAACCCTGTGGGCTCGGTCGGA
>JAJTXO010000116.1 GCA_021463315.1 Caldilineales bacterium
GCAAGTCCCCATCTATCGGCGACGAGGCGTTCACGTCCTCCTGTTGACGGCCTTGCTCCTTGCGATTCTGGCGTTTCTCGCCCTGGCATCCAGCGAAGCTGACGAAGGGGATGTCATTGTGGCATCGGCGAATTCTGCGCAGAATTCCCATAGCGCCACTTTATTGACCGATGGACGCGTCCTGGTGGCCGGGGGCTGGAGTGGGACCACAGCCATCGCAACCGCTGATCTGTTCGATCCTGACGCCAGAACCTGGGTGGCCGCTGCGCCGCTGCTGACCCCGCGGATTTTTCACGCCGCCGCGCGCTTGTCCGATGGCCGCGTTTTGGTTACCGGGGGATGGGACAACAACGGCGACATCTTGACCAGCGCCGAGATTTACGATCCTGCTAACGCCGCCTGGCTTTCGGCTGCTCCTTTTCAGAATGCACGCGCCGGCCACGCAGCGCTTACGTTGCCTGATGGAAGAGTCTTGGTGGTGGGAGGCTGTTTCGGCTCACAGGCTTCGGGAGCAGTTTCTTCTCCTGGCCAGCCGTGGGACGTTCAGTCCATCGCCGAGGTCTACGACCCCCGCGCGGATAGCTGGCAGGCAGCCGGACAACTGGCCGAAGGCCGCTGTTGGCCCACAGCCACCTTGCTGGCGGACGGCAGGGTGTTGGTCGTCGGCGGCAGCGACCGCAACGGCCGGCCGGTGGCCGGCGCAGAGCTGTACGATCCCCTGCGAGGCAGTTGGTCATCCGCGGGCCGGCTCCATGCGGCGCGCGAGGGGCACACGGCCACGCTGCTACCTGATGGGCAAGTCCTGGTAGCCGGCGGCTACAACGGCGAAGCGTTGGCCAGCACAGAGCTATACAACCCCGCGGCCAACACCTGGACGCCGGCTGCCTCCATGCGCCAGGCGCGCGCCTATCACACCGCGGCCTTGTTGCGGAACGGCAAGGTATTGGTCATCGGCGGGGCGACGGGCGGCCTCCCCAGCCAGGATACGGAAGTGTACCATCCTCGCGCCAACACGTGGGCGCCGGCCGGTTCACTGCCGGCGCCCTATGCGTTGCACCTGACCACCGTCCTGGCCAACGGCCGCGCGGTGGTGACCGGCCGGCCGGGCAGCAACGATCCCACGGGCAACGACGGCTATCCCACACCCATTGGCGGCTATCAAACGCCAGAGCCACTGAGAACGCCGGGGGCGCCGACTCCGACGTCAAGTTCGCCGTCCGATGTGACGCCATGGAACGCTGGCAGTAGCGCCGCAGGTGGAACTGGCGAAACGAGTGGACTGCGAAGCGGGGAAAGCGTGACCCCGACACCGTTACCAACGCCCGCTGGCAACGTCACCTACGATACGGGAACCGCAAGGCTCTACGGCGTCCACGAAGTGAGCTTCACACTTGCTCCTGTTAGCAACCCGTATGCCCTCCAGAAACTCATCACCTTCACCGCCCAAGACGGCAGCGCCGCCACGGTGAAAGCGTTTTACGATGGCCCCTCCGGGAGCCAAGACCGTTGGGTGGCGCGCGTCTATGTCAACCGGGTTGGAGCGTGGACCTGGTCGCTGGCTCCCGGCGCCACATGTCCCGCTTCTCTCTGCACATTCACAGCGATTGACCAGTCGGAGGCCGGGCTCCACGGAATGTTGCGGGTAGCGCCAGACAGCACGACCAGCGCCAAGCGCTGGTACACCGACGACGGCCAGACCTTCCTGCCCAAAGCCGACACGGCCTATCGGCTGTCCATGGAAGTGCCTGCTACGCCGGCAACCGGCTGCTCGACAAACTTGCCAATGGGAGACCCAGGTGCTGCTGACGATTTCGTGGCAGCGTATGCCGAGTCGGCGAAGAACCACGGGATCAATGTGCTGCGCGCCCTGGCGCTGGGTAATTGGGCCTATACGGATGACGAGCTTCCCACCGAAGCGCAAAACTGCGAAGAAGGGAGCTGGAAGTGCATGCGCTTCGTAACGCCGCGACTTGAAAACTGTCTTGCCGATCTCAGCCTGTTCTTCAGCAATCAGCCAGGCGGATCATCGGATGACCTGTTCGATGGCAACCCTACGTATGGTCAAATTGGAACAAGCTACTATCCCAACCTGCAGTCCCTGCAACGCACGGATCGCAAGCTGCGGCTACTGCTGGACCAATATCCTTCATTGTACGTTCAGATCATCCTTGTGCCCGACCCAGAGTATAACGCGCCGACCCAGTGGCCGTCCATCAACCAAACGCTACGCCAACAACTCTGGCAGAATATGATCGCGCGGTGGGCAGCCTTCCCGAACGTCTTCTGGTCCGTTACCAATGACGTCAACGACACGAATCAAACGAACATCAATCTGGCCGATGAAGTCGGTTGCTACTGGATGGGGGGCTGCGGCTCGACGGGCAACGACCCCTGGCGCGCCGGCCGGCCGATGAGCATGGGCCACTTGCGAAACGTCGTCGACGGCTCGATCAGCAAATCCTGGCATTCCTACATCACAGCCTATTCCAAGGCCGACATCTCGGCGCAGCAGTTGGACGGGGCGACCCAGTTCGAAGCTGCTCCTGTCTTCAACTACGTCGCTACCCCCAAACCTGTCTATAATACCGAGGATCTCTTCGAAGGTCCAGAATATGTTAGCGCGACTGGTTGGATAGCTGCTGTACAATACCCGAACTACTTCTTCCGCCGGCTGTTCTGGTCTCATCTGTTGTCTGGCAGCGGTGCGACCTATGGTTCAGACCCGACCTGGCAGATGAAACACATCTATGATGGAGGTACTTACACCATACCTCCCACTCCAACTCCATCCACGACACCAACTGTTGTGGCCCTCCAGGGATTGGATAACATTGCCTCCATCAACACAATCTTGCACCAGGCGCATGTTGACCTGGCGTCGTTCACCCCGCGTGACGATCTCATCGAGCAAACCTTGCCCACATCGAGCTGGACGGAATATGATCGCGCTCAGGCAGCCAGCAATCCACGGGAGATTCTAGCCTATATTCCAAACACCATCCGTGATCCCATTACAGCGCTTCCTAACTTATCCAGACGCAGAGGCGCACAAGAAAGGCTAACTGCCAGAACCATAGCCGTCGATTTGACTTCATATCAGGATCCTATATACCGCGTCACTTGGTATGAGCCGGCTACAGGCCAAGTTTTGCAAGCCACATCCATCCCCGGCAACGTGCAGAGGCTGTCGAGCTATCTGCCGACATTGACTCCCCCGGGCACACCCGGCGACGTGGTGCTGCATATCAGCTCGCGCTGCGAGTCGCCCAACGCCTGCCAGCCGATGGACGAGGCGCCGCCAACCGCAACGCCGACCGCAGGCTTTCAGGCTGGAGCCGATCTGAACGCCGACCTGGTGGTCGACGGATCGCGCATTGCACTGGGATACCCGAACACCACCCCAACTCCTGCCTCCGCCTCCTGGCGCTGCGACCGGCTGCAACAACCTGAAACGGGCATGCCGGGCTGTTGGGTCCGGCATGATTTCCCCAACGGGCGCAGCGTCGCCTCGGCCGAGTTCTACTTCCGCCGCAACAGCCGATCGTCCTACCAGGGGCTGTTCTTTATTACCACAGCCGGCACGGCGCCAGGCGATCCCATCGTGGACGGCGAGCACGCCATTTCGCTGGATGTATGGTTCGATAACGCTGGCGACCTGTACACAGGCGGGGATCAGGGGAGGATCCCCTTGAACATCACCGCTGGCGTCGCGCCCGACCCCAATCGCTGGTATCGCCTGTCCGCGCGCGCGGAGCGCACCGCGCTCAACACGTACCTCTTGAAGGTCTATGTAGATGGGGTCTTGCGAGACATTCGTGGCGAAGATGAGACTACTGATCCGCTGCATTTCGCTTCCGGCGACGCGTTTTTCCGCCGCACGGTGGTGCATACAGCCTGGTGGGTCCCGACGACCGACCTGCCGCCGGGCAGCACTCCGGGCGTCTGGTGGGATGAGCTCAGCATCGATCCGCCTGATGCGGGCGAGATGGATGGCCTGTACCGAACGGTGTTACAGCAGGGCTTAGGCGGTTTCACAGGCAACCATGTCGCCTGGTTCGACGGCGCCAATGGCTACAACGATACGTCGCGGCTGAACGTCGGCGCCAACAACGACATCAAAACGCTGCTGCGCTTCAACACGGCCAGCCTGCCCACAGGAGCCGTGGTCGACGAGGCGACGCTGGAGTTGTACTACACCAGCAAGAACAACGGCAACACCCTGACCCTCGGCGTTCACCGCGTGCTGGCCGAGTGGACCGACAGCGAGGTCAATCGCGTCCAGCGCAAAGCCGGCAGCAACTGGACAGCAGCCGGCATGGCCAGCGGCAGCGACTATGCAGCGGCACCCGAAGCGACCGCGGCCCTTGCCAGCTCAGGCAACGAATGGGTGCGGCTGAATGTGACCGCAGCAGCCCAGGCGTGGGTGGCCAACCCCGACAGCAACCACGGCCTGGTTCTCTTGCAGGAGGCGGCCAGCGGCTGGGTGATCTACAAGTTCTGCAGCGAACTGGGCTGGTCGCCCTGCGCGCCAGACCGAGCGCCCCGGTTGACGCTGCGCTACCACCTGGTGGAGCCGGCGCCGGTGAAGGTCACGTTCCAACAGGGCATAGCCGGATATAGCGGCGCCAACGCCACCTGTCTGGCCTACGCATCCAGCAACAACAGTTGCACCCTATTCAAGGCAGGCGCGAACGATGGATTGAAGAGCCTGCTGCGCTTCGATCTGTCCAACATCCCGGCCGGCAAGACCGTAGACGACGCCACTTTGCGCCTCTACTACAAGGGGCGCAGCAACGGCAACAATCTGACGCTGGGCGCCTACCGCCTGCTTGCTCCCTGGGTAGATAGCCAGGCAACGTGGACACAACGGATGAGCGGCATGAACTGGATCGTTCCAGGGCTGGGCAGTGGCGCGGATTACGCGGCGACTGCGGATGACGTCAACCTTGCATCCGGCGAGGGAGGGACATGGATCGAGTTGGATGTCACCGGCATGGCGCAGACTTGGGTGGACGATCCGGCCGCGAACTATGGTCTCATCCTGCGCCAGGCCGCCGCCGCCGGTTATGTCATCTACGACTTCTGCAGCGAGCGGGGCCTGTCGCCCTGCGCAGCCATGCAGACGCCGCTACTCACCGTCTGGTATCATTGACAGACGCAGAGCCCTGGAGGTGATCTATGTCCTACTCAACGATGCTGCGTGGGTTGCTGGTACTGCTACTGGGTATTCTGCTCGTCAGTCCATCGCTATCGGCGGCCTTGGTCAGCGCAAGCCAGGCGCCTCTGTTTGACTGCGTGACGGTCACTGAGATCCCTCAGAGCGAATGTGAAGCTCTGGTGATCTTCTTCATTAGTACCGATGGCGCCAATTGGTACAACAACACCGGCTGGTTACACACGATAACACCGTGCAGTTGGTTCGGCGTCACGTGCGATGTGGGCCATGTCAGTCGTTTGGAAATGGATCAAAACTATCTAAATGGGCCACTTCCACCCGATATGGCCAATCTGACCGAGTTGAAAGCTTTGTCGCTGACTTTCACTGGGCTGACCGGAGAGATCCCAGCACAAATTGGCGATTTGACCAACTTGTTGTGGTTGAACTTGAGTGGCGATTTGTTGAGCGGGCCAATCCCTCCCGAGCTAGGCGACTTGACCGACCTCCAACTGCTCTCCTTGGCTGATAATCAACTCAGTGGACCGATCCCCGCCAACCTGGGGAGCTTGACCATGATGTCCTATCTCGATTTGACGAATAATCAATTGACCGGTCCGATTCCACCCGAGCTCGGTCGGCTTGTCAACCTGTGTGATCTCAACCTGAGTGACAACCAGTTGACCGGCTCGATTCCACCGGAGCTGGGCAACCTAACTCGCATCGGCTGGTGCAGGCGCTCTGCGCTTGGCGCAGGCGACCTGCCAGCGCTGTTGCCCACAGTAGATCGCCCCCAGCCCCGCCCTTCCGCTGTTGGTTCGCATGTTGCCGGCCGCCCGCCCCAGCCCAACGTCGGCTATCTCAATCTGTGGGGCAACCATCTCAGTGGCGAGGTTCCAGTGGAGTTGGGCCAGCTCAGCGACGCCTCTGGTGTCTATCTCAGCTGCAACCAGCTTTCGGGGGACTTCCCCTATCCCGTGTCTCGAGTCATCCGTTGGGGATCCATCGACTACAACGCTCTGACCGGCTACGATCCGGCCGTCTTTCCCTGGCCGTGGCATCAGACGCAGACCGTGGCGCCCACCGATTTGACGGTGCAAGGCAGCAGCAACGACGGTCTTATCATCTTGAGATGGAAGCCTATCGCCTACATCGGCCACGATGGCTACTACGAGATCAGCTACGCTACGGCTATGGGTGGACCGTTCACCGTCTACGGTCAGACGTCCGACAAGACCACCAGCGTCTTTACCGTTGCCCTGCCTCCTAGAGCGACGCCCTACTACTTCCGCATGCGCACCGTCACCCTGCCGCACCCTGGCGAGTACGTCGCCTGCGATTATCAGCCCAACACGGTGAGGAGCGAGTACAGCGAGGTGGTGGCCAGCGGCGCTGGACAACCCACGCCGACCCACACGTCCACGCCCACGGCCAGCCCGACCGCCACGGCGACGGCAACACCGACCGCCACATCCACAGCCACCCCCACCGCAACGGCTACCGCGACACCGAGCCCAACGCCGACGCTTACTGCGACGCCCACCGGCACATGGACACCTACGCTCACAGCGACCCCCAGCGCCACTGCAACGCCAACGGCCACCGCCACCCCATCCCGGCTGTGGCTGCCGTTGATCTTGCGTTGAGGCATGGGCAATCAGACTTGAGTTCTTGTCGGCAGGGTGCATCCAAACAAAGAAGAGCGCCCGTGGCGCTCTTCTTTGTTTGATGGCAGACGCTGGCAGGCTGACCGGCCGGATCACCCGTCCGACCGCAGCCGCCGGCCTAGAACTGGATCAGGAACTGCGCCGACTCGCTGGCCCACTGGATGAGCTGGCCCGGCAGGATGCCCAGCCCCAGCACGGCCACGAAGGTCACGGCGAAGACGATGCCCAGCGAGCGGCTGACATGGAGACGGCTCTCGTCCTCGGCCGGCATGAAGAACATGTAGCGCACGATGTTCAGGTAGTAGCCCGCGGCGATGGCCGAGTTGACCAGGGCGACGATCAGCAGGGCGAAGAAACGCACCTGCACGGCCGCGCCGAAGACGAAGTACTTGCCCCAGAAGCCCAGCGTCGGCGGGATGCCGGTCAGCGACAGCAGGAAGATCAGCAGCAGCGCGGCCAGCCAAGGGGAGCGATAGATCAGCCCGGCGTAGTCCTTGAGATGCACCTTGCCGGTCTGGTTTTCGATCGCGATCACCACCGCGAACGCGCCCAGGTTGGTGAACACGTAGCCGAACAGATAGATCAGGATGCCGTTGATGCCGTTGAAGGTGAAGTCGTCGAAGGGGCGCAGGCCGAACTGCGTCTGCGGGATGCAGACCAGGCCCATCAGGATAAAGCCGGCCTGGGCGATGGAAGAATAGGCCAACAGCCGTTTGATATTGCTCTGCCGCAGGGCCACCAGGTTGCCCAGCGTCATAGTGATCATGCTGACGCCCGCCAGCACCGTCAGCCAGTCCACGGCGAAGCTGGGCAGTGCCACGATGAAGACGCGCACCAGCAGGGCAAAGCCCGCCACCTTGGAGGCCGTGCTCAGGAAGCCGGTGATCGGCGTCGGCGCGCCCTCGTAGACGTCTGGCGCCCACTGATGGAAGGGCACCAGGCTGGCCTTGAAGCCGAAGCCGACGATCATCAGCACCACCGAGCTGAAGGCCAGCGCGCGCATGCCTCCTTGTAGCTCGGCGCCAGCCAGCGACTGGGCCACGGCGTTCAGGTTGATCTCGCCGGTGATGCCGAAGATCATGGAGATGCCGTAGAGCATCACGGCCGAGGCTACCGCGCCGTAGAGGAAGTACTTGATGGCCGCCTCGTTGGATCGCTTGTCGTTGCGCAGGAAGCCGACCAGCACGTAGGAGGTGATGGAGACAAATTCCATGCCCAGGTAGACCATCAGCAGGTTGTTGGCGCTGACCGTGAGCAGGATCGCCAGCGTTACAGCCACCAAGAGCGCATAGAACTCGCCGCGGTGCTCGCCGACCTGCTGCACATAGTCCATGGAATAGATCATCACCAAGGCCATGCCGATCAGCACCGTCATGGTCAGGAAGGTGCTGAAGCCATCCAGCGCCAGCATGTCCATCACCGGCTGCGGCGGCGTGCCCACCAGGGTGAAGGCTGCCACGGCCGCCAGCAGCAGGCCGGCCACAGCGACGCCCGCCAGCAGTCGATCCTGCGCCCGGCGGCGGGTGGCCAGATCGATCCCGAGGACGGCCAACGCCGTGATCACCAGGATGATCTCAGGCAGAAGTGATTGGAGGGTAGAAACGGTCAATCTGACCTCCTTATTCGCGGGTTAGGCGGTTGCAGGTCGAGTAGGCGTCTGCGTCGTATCGAGACCCGTCTGACCTTATTCGCGGGTTCAGCGGTTGCAGGTCGAGTAGGCGTCTGCGCCGTATCGAGACCCGTCTGACCTGGCTCAACCAGCGAAGTGCTCTTGTTCAGGGACGCCGGACTACAGCGCGTTGATGATCCGTTCGGCCGCCTGGTTGAAGAAGTTCACCAGCGGCGTGGGGAAGACGCCCAGGATGATGATCAGGATCACCAGCGGCCACAGGGTCAGCTTTTCGAAGCTCACCATGTCGCCCGGCTCGTGCTTCTCCTGCCCATCCTTCATATCGGTCCAGTGATCGATCTTGTGCGGGTCGTACTCGCCCAGGAACATCGACTGGATGATGCGATAGAGGATGTAGCCGGCCGTGGCCACGATGCCGATCACGCCGATGGCCGCCCAGACGGTGACGATGTCGAACGCGCCGCGGAAGGTGAAGAACTCAGCCCAGAAGCCGGCCAAGCCGGGCAGGCCCAGC
>JAJTXO010000117.1 GCA_021463315.1 Caldilineales bacterium
GCTTCGGCAGCCCTCAGCATGACAGATGCTTCGGCAGCCCTCAGCATGACAGATGCTTCGGCAGCCCTCAGCATGACAGCGTGGGAGGTCTCTGTCACCCTGAGGCCCGGCGAAGGGTCTCGGCGCGGCGCGCGGCCAGCAACCACGCCACCCACGCGTCCAGCCCCTCGCCCGTGCGACAGGACAGCACGAAGATCGGCGCCTGGGGATTGACCATGCGAACGCCGCGTTGGAAGGCCTCGAAGTCGAAGTCGAACACCGCGGCCACATCGGCCTTGTTCAGCGCCACCACGTCGGCCGCGGCGAACATGCCTGGATATTTGTACGGCTTGTCGTGGCCCTCCGGCGTGCTGGCCACCACCAAGTTGACATGGGTGCCCAGGCTGAACTCGGCCGGACAGATCAGGTTGCCTACGTTTTCAACCAGCAGCAGGTCCACGCCGTCCGGCAGCAGATGAGGCAGGGCCGAACGCACCATGGGCGCATCCAGGTGGCAGCCGCCGCCGGTGTTGATCTGCACCACCGGGACGCCAGCCGCGGCCAGGGTGTCGGCGTCGATGCGGCCGGCCACGTCGCCCTCGATCACCGCCAGGCGCAGGCCGGCCGGCAGCCGCCGCGCCGTGGCCAGGATCAGGCTGGTCTTGCCCGCGCCCGGCGAGGCCATGACGTTGACCCCCAGGCTGCCGGCCGCGTCCAGCGCGGCCCGGTTCTCGGTCGCGATGGCGTCGTTGGCGCTCAGAATCTGCTGCACCACAGGAATTTTAGTCATCGATCTCGATACTCTCCAGGAAGAACTCGCGGCCGCCGCTGACCTGCACGCGCGCGCCGCCACACACGGGGCAAAAGGGGGCCAAAGGGGGTGAGACGTCGTAGCCATGGCCGCAGTCGGGACATGCCGCGCGGCCGGCCCGGCGATGAAAGCGCAACACAGCCCCTGCGGCCAGCGTATCGCGGCTGAGGATGTCGAAGTAGAACTGCACCGAGTCGTCCACGATGCCGCTCAGCTCGCCGATCACCAGATCGACCGCAACAACGCGCGCTGCGCCCGCCTGCTGCGCCGTGTGCAGCGCCGTGTCGAGGATAGCCTGGGTGACGGGTAGTTCGTGCATACAGGTAGCGCGCGGCGCGGCAACCTCTGCCGCCAGCCAGCGCGCAGGTCGTTGTACCACAGCCGCCAACCGGTGTCAACTGTCATGCCCAAAGCAAACGCCGCCCCGGATGCCCGGGGCGGCGCTGATGTTTGTTGGATCGATCCGCACCGCTGCGTGCGGACACCTGGCAAGGGGGGCGGCTTACGCCTCTTTGGACGGCTCAGCCTCGGTCTCGGCCTCAGCGGCCTCGGCCTGATCCTCACCGGCCTCCAGCGCAGGCGCGTCTTCCTCCCCGGCCTCGGCGACCAGGGCGACCACGTCGGCCCCGGCGTCATCGACCACGCCCGCCACGTAGACCGCGCCTTCGTCGGTGGCGGCCACCAGCTCGCCCGCGACGCCTTCGGCGGTCTCGACGGTGCGCAGGGCCGCGACGCCGGCCGCGTTGGCCACCATCTCGACATGCTCGACGGCATCGGCAGTGAAGGTGGTGGAGCTGGCCTGGACTTCGTCCGCGCCCGCGGCGATGCGGCCGGTGGTCAGGCTATCCTCGCTGGCTGTGGCCGAAAAGGCGACGCTGCGACCCTCAGCCAACTGCTGGGCGATATCTGCGGCGATGGCGGCCGTCATCACGTCGGCGCCAGCCTCCTCCAGCTCGGCCTCCAGCTCGGCCACCCACTTGTGCTCGATCACGGCAATGATAGCTGAGCTGTTGGGGGTCATCGAATCCACGATCTGCTCGATGCGATACGAATCGAAGCGCCCTTCCTTCTTGGACTTGCCGACCAGGCCGCCGACCAACGCGCCGGCCGCGCCCAGGGCCAGCCCCACGCCGCCGGTGACCACGCCGACCACTGCGCCGATCACGCCGCCGGCCAGCGCGCCCTTGCCGGTGGTCAGGCCCACGTCCTTGGTTTGAACCTTGCCCTTCTCATCCTTGATCAGCACCCGAGCAGCCTGGATGCCGATCAGCTTTTCCTTTTTGGCCGTCTTCAGTTGCTCCAGGACCTCTTCGGCCGCGGTGACGGAAGGGAAGGCAGCGATGATCAATTGAACCGGGGTATCACTCATGATGGTTTTCCTCGTTTGGAACTGTGGAGATTTGGGTAGCGGATAGCCGCTGCGCGGTTGCACTGCCCGTCTGGCGATTTTACCACAGTTAGCGACCAGCGCCAAAGCACCGACCAAGAAACAGAGGCTGCCCTCTGGCCAAGGCAGCCTCTGTCATCCCTTCATCAGCCGGCCCAGCGCACGCGCTCTCCGGCCGTTAACCACTCACCCACAGGACTTACGAAAAACAGGTCTCGATACGACCGGGTGGATCTCGCTACGGCGCAGACGCCGTAGCGAGATCCACCCGGTCTACTCGACCAGCGTTCTGCGTAAGTCCTGACCCGTTTGCTTAGAACAGCCCCACCACCCTGCCGTTCTCGTCGATGTCCACCTTCATGAACACCGGCTTGCTGGGCAGGCCAGGCATGGTGCGCATCTCGCCGCACAGGGGATAGATGAAGCCCGCGCCGACGCTGGCCCGCACCTCGCGAATCGGCAGCGTAAAGCCGGTGGGCACCCCCTTCAGCGTCGGATCATGGCTCAGGCTCAGGTGGGTCTTGGCCATGCAGATAGGCAGACCGCCAAAGCCGGACTTCTCGTAGGCTGCAATCTGCGCGTTGGCCTCCGGGGTGTAGTCCACATCGTCCGCGCCGTACACCTTGGTAGCAATGATCTTGATCTTCTCCTTGATGGGGATGTCCAGCGGGTAGAGGAACTGGAAGTTGCTGGGCTGCTCGCAGGCATCGACCACCGCCTCGGCCAGCGCCACCGCGCCTTCGCCCCCCTTGGCCCAGTGGTTGCTGGGCACGGCCGCGTGGGCGCCGGTTTCGGCTGCCAATCGTTGCAGCAGCGCCACCTCGGCCGGCGTGTCGTAGGGAAACTGGTTGACAGCCACCACCACCGGCACGCCGTATTGGCGAGCGATCTCGATGTGCTTGCCCAGATTGGCGAAACCTGCCTCCACCAGCGGCAAGTTCTCCTCGATGTAGGCCTTGTCCAGATCGCGGCCAGCCACCACCCTGGGCCCGCCGCCGTGCATCTTCAGCGCCCGAATCGTCGCTACCATCACAACCACGTTGGGAATCAGCCCGGAATAGCGGCACTTGATGCCAAAGAACTTCTCCATGCCGATGTCCGCGCCGAAGCCGGATTCGGTCACCACGTAGTCGGCCAGCTTGAGCGCGATCTGATCGGCAACGATGCTGCTGTTGCCGTGGGCGATGTTGGCGAAGGGGCCGGCATGCACCAGCGCGGGCGTGCCCTCCAGCGTCTGCATCAGATTGGGCATGATCGCGTCCTTCATCAGGACGGTCATGGCGCCGGCCACGCCCAGTTGCTCAGCCGTCACCGGCTGCTTGGCATAGTTCTGGCCGATGACGATGCGGCCCAGCCGCTGGCGCATGTCCTGCAGGCTGGTGGCCAGGGCCAGGATCGCCATCACCTCGCTGGCCACGGCGATATCGTAGCCGGTCTGGCGCGGCACGCCGTCGTCCTTGACGCCCAGACCAACCACGATACTGCGCAGCGAGCGGTCGTTGACGTCCACCACCCGCTTCCAGGTGATGGTGTAGGGGTCGATGTTGAGTGGATCGAGGCCGGTGACCTCCTTGAAACGGGCGCCGTAGTTGCGCTCGTGCATCAGGCGGGCGTCGATGGCCGCGGCCAGCAGGTTGGTGGCGGCCGTCACCGCGTGGATGTCCCCGGTCAGGTGCAGGTTGAAGTCCTCCATGGGGATCACCTGGCTGTAGCCGCCGCCAGCCGCGCCTCCCTTGAGACTCATGGTGGGGCCTTGCGATGGCTGGCGAATGCAGGTGAAGACCTTCTTGTCCAGATACGCGCCCAGGGCCTGGCTCAGACCGACGGTGGTAGTGGTCTTGCCCTCACCCAGCGGTGTGGGCGTGATGGCGGCCACGTCGATGTACTTGCCCTGCGGCCGGCCCTTGAATTTCTCCAGGACATCCAGATGAACCTTGGCCTTGTACTTGCCGTAGAGGTCCAGATCGTCCTCGCTCAGGCCTACCTGGGCAGCGATCTCCAGGATGGGCTTCATCTTGGCAGCCTGGGCGATATCGATGTCGCTGGGAACGGGGGTCAGGTAATTGAACTTCGGCATGGGTTGGTCTCCTTCGTTGAGTCCAGGTTTCAGCAACGCCATTGATGCTGAATGCACGCTTGTCTCGCGTTGATGACGCGGCGCGGTAATGGGGCTATTACGGCGATTCTAGCTGATTTCTGACCATCTGTACATGACGCAGCGCATATTTCGGAAGGCAGCCCGCCAATCCGCACCTGGGGGTGCTCACTCCGCGGTCAAGACTTCGGAAGTGGCCGAGGTATCATCTCAAAAAACCGGGGGTCGAGACTTCCGAAGTCTGCGCAGGTTTGTTCAAAACGAGCTCACAGTCCATAAGACTTCGGAAGTCTTCCCCAATCTATTGAGATGATAGTGGCCGAGCGACTCGAAGGAGCTCGTTTTGGCCGCAGCCAGGCCGCTGTATCACGCAAATCGGCCACTTCCGAAGTCTTTGGGCCACTTTCAAACAGCCTCTCAGAGATGCATGCCGTGGCTTGGGACACATGCCGCGGTGAAGGGCGCACGAAAAAAGCCGGTGAGACATTTTGTCTCACCGGCTCATCGGTCGTTCAGTGCGATTGGCTGGCTCAGTCCAACAGCTTTTCCAGCTTGTTGGCCAGGGCAGCATAGCCGACCACGCCCACCTGACGGTCTACTTCCTTGCCATCCTTGAAGTAGAGCAAGGTGGGGATGCCCCTAATGCCATAGCGGCCAGGCGTGGTGGGATTCTCGTCCACATTCATCTTGGCGATCACCGCGCGGCCGTCGTAGGCCGAGGCCATCTGCGTCACCGACGGCGCGATCATGTGGCAGGGGCCACACCAATCGGCCCACAGGTCCACCACCGCGGGCTTGTCAGACTTGATGATCAGCGCCTCGAAATCGGCGTCGGTGACGTGCAGCGGCTCGGCCTTGTGCGCGCCGTTGCCGTTGGTGGGGGCAACTTCAGCCTCTTTGCTGCCGAAGATATTTTTGAAGGGGTTAGCCATGATCTGTCTCCTTGCTGTTTTCTGTTTGCTATCGCTACCAGGCTATCATCTCAAAAAACCGGGGTCGAGACTTCCGAAGTCTGCGCAGGTTTGTTCACATAAGACTTCGGAAGTCTTCCCAATCTATTGATATGATACCTACCTGGCTATGATGCATGGTGCTTCTGAAAGGTTTCATCATCTCGCCAACTCAGCGGCTTGTGGCCGGCTTGAGCACCAACTGGTCAGCCTGGCCGTCGGCGTGGTAGGAGGAGCGCACCAGCGGGCCCGACTCGACCCAGCGAAAGCCGCGCGCCATGCCCTCCTGATGGATGATGCGAAACTCCTCGGGCGTCCAGTAGCGCTCGATGGGCAGATGAAAGCGGCTGGGCTGCAGGTACTGGCCGATGGTCATGATGTCCACATCCACCGCGCGCAGGTCGTCCATCACCTGCAACACCTCGTCCATGGTCTCGCCCAGGCCCACCATGATGCCGGTCTTGGTGACGCCGGCGGGAACCATCTGCTTGGCCTGGCGCAGCAGCTCCAGCGAGCGAGGGTACTTGGCCTGTGGCCGCACCCGCTTGTAGAGCCGGGGCACCGTCTCGGTGTTGTGGTTGAGGATCTCCGGCCGTTCGTCCATCACCAACTGCAGCGCGTCCCACTTGCCCATGAAGTCGGGGATCAACACCTCGATGGTGCAGCCGGGCTGCAGGCGGCGGATCTGGCGGATCACCTCGGCGAAGATGTGCGCGCCGCCGTCGGGCTGCTCGTCGCGGTTGACGCTGGTCAGCACCGCGTGTTTCAGCCCCATCATGGCGATGGTCTCGGCCACGCGGTACGGTTCGTCCTCGTCCAGCAGGCCAGCGCGGCCGGTCTTGATCTTGCAGAAGCCGCAGGAGCGGGTGCAGGTGTCGCCCATCAGCAGAAAGGTGGCGGTGCCGCGGCCCCAGCACTCGCCGATGTTGGGGCACATGGCCTCCTCGCACACTGTGTGCAGGCCATGGCCGCGCATCAGCCCCTTGATCTCGCGATAGCCGGGGCTATCGGGCATGCGCACCCGCAGCCAGTCGGGCCGCCGGCCGCGCGTCAACTGATCCGCCGGCTCACGGCCGGGGCGGAAGGGTTTCAAGTCCAATTCGATCACGCTGTCCATGCGATTATCCTTGATGGCAGTACACAACCCTGCCTTGCTATATCATGAAAGCGCGGAAACCGGCTTGTTGAATTGGACTGCGGCCTGGCGATCGAAACCGCTCAGGGCATTGCCAATCTCGATCAAGACGGCTTCGGTTGTCCAGATTTCTGCTGCTGTGCGCACCCGAGGAAACAGCACCTTGGCCTGTTCATGATACTGGTCACGGTGGTTAAGCAAAGCTTGAACAAAAGCCGTGTCGAGAAAGAAACGATCCTTGCTCATGCTTCAGACTTTTTGCCGCGCTTGGCAATGCCATACAGATAATGGTCGTGTTCGCTGGCCCAGTCCGCTGGAGCGTCAACTGCTCCGATAGCAGTCTCAAGCACGTCCCAAGCGCTACTTTCGGAGATCTTGTGGCAGCAGGGCTCAATGGTTATGATGTATTGACCATTTGGTTCCAGGTCAACCGGTGACTCGGGAAACAGCGATTGACCATCAAAGGTTGCTCTTACTACCGTGCTCATCGTCTCTCTCCGTCTGGCACAATGCCTGTCAGATATGGATCGCCTGCCCATCCACCGCGTGCGCGGCCTCCATCAACACCTCGGACAGGGTCGGATGGGCGTGGACGCTGCGGGCGATCTCGCGCGCGGTCAGCTCGTTGTTGCGGGCCAGCACGAATTCGGGCAGCAGCTCGGTGACCTCAGGTCCGATCATATGTACGCCCAGGATCTCGCCGTAGCGCTTGTCTGCGATCACCTTCACCCAGCCGTTCTTCTCGTTCAACCCCAGCGCCTTGCCGTTGGGCATGAAGGGGAAGCGGCCGACGCTGATCTGATAGCCGCGCTCCGTGGCCTGCTGTTCGCTCAGGCCCATGGAGGCCACCTGCGGTTGGCAATAGACCGCGCGCGGCATGAAGAGGTAGTCATCCTCCTCGAAGCCTTGCGTCTCGTGGCCGGCGATCTGTTCGGCCGCGACTATGCCCATGGCGCTGGCCACGTGGGCCAGCATCAGCTTGCCGGTCAGGTCGCCCACCGCGTAGATGCCAGCCACGCTGGTGCGCATGAACCGGTCCACCTCGACGAAGCCGCCCCGCCGCGTCTTGACGCCCACGGCCTCCAGCCCCAGGCCCTCGACGTTGGGTTGGACGCCCACGGCCACCAGCGCCTTCTCCGCGTCGAAGGCGACCGCCTCGCCGGCCGCATTCAGGGCGTGGACGCGCACGCCGTCGTCTGTATGCTCGATGCGCTCGACGCGGGTGCTGGTGCGCACGTCGATGCCCAGCTTGACGTACAGCTTCTCCATCTCCTGGCTGATCTCGGCATCCTCCAGCGGCAGGATGCGCGGCAGCATCTCCACCAGGGTCACTTTGGCGCCATAGGCGCGATGGACATAGGCGAACTCGACGCCGATGGCGCCGGTGCCGATCACCACCAGGCTCTTGGGCGACTGCTCCAGCACGATGGCCTCGCGGTAGCCCAGCACGCGCTGGCCGTCGGTCTCCATGCCGGGGAAGGTGCGGTTGCGCGCGCCGGTGGCCAGGATGATCTGCTTGGCCTCGACCGTCTGGCCGCCCGGCTCTACCACCACGCTGGTGGGCGAGGCCAGACGGGCCGCGCCGGTGATCACCTCGATATTGTTCTTCTTCATCAGAAAGCCCACGCCCTTGACCAGGCGTTGGGAGACCTGGCGGCTGCGCTTGTAGGCTTTCTCGAAGTCGGCGCTGAAGCCGTCGAAGCTGAAGCCGAAGTCCTTGCTCTGCTCCTGGATGATATGGAGCAGTTCGGCGTTGCGCAGCAGCGCCTTGCTGGGAACGCAGCCCCAGTTCAGGCAGACGCCGCCCAGCGCCTCACGTTCCACCACGGCCACCTTCAAGCCAAGCTGCGCGGCCCGAATGGCGGCCACATAGCCGCCCGGCCCGCCGCCGACAACCAGAACGTCGAATTGTGTGCTCATAAGCTCCTCAAGATGACTTGGCCGCCAGACAGTCAACTAAGCGCGGGACAAAACGGAGAGTCCCATCCACGGCGGCAAACGCCATACCATGCTCTGGCGCCTGACAGATCGACAGGCGATCCAATAGATCGCGATACAACCGCGGCAAGCCGGCCAGACGACCAACACGCTGAGTCCAGTCTACCCGAACTTCCTGCCGCCATCCGCAACACAGTATACCATCTTCCCGTTCGTCCAGCCATTCCCTGCGCCAGCTAACCAGGGCTTCTCGAAAGTTGGGCATAATGTCACTGGCGCTGCGCCGTGAGCGGGTCGTGCCCACCAGCCGCCAGGTCTCGATACGCTGGATTTGGCCGCCCTCATGCGAAACGCGCACCCTCAACCCGCTACTCGACCGACGCTAATCACCTCATTTCAAGCGGGTGGTGTCATCTCAATAAACCGGGGTCGAGACTTCCGAAGTCTGCGCAGGTTTGTTCAAAACGGGCTCACAGTCCATAAGACTTCGGACCATGTTTTTGCGCAAATAGAAGGCATTTCTATTCGATAACGCAAACACAGGCCGTTTCTAATCATTGTTAGGTGTTTGAACAGTACTTGCGCAGGC
>JAJTXO010000118.1 GCA_021463315.1 Caldilineales bacterium
TCTGCTTCGCCAGCCTGCCTGGCATGCGCGAGCGCACCATCCACCTGGGCGGCTTCAGCAAGGACTACGCCATGACCGGCTGGCGCATCGGCTATGCCTGCGGGCCGAGGGACGTGCTGGAGGCCATGCGCAAGGTGCATCAGTACACCATCATGTCCGCGCCGACCATGGGCCAGGCCGCGGCCGTGGCGGCCATGCTCGATCCGCAGGCCGAGGACGCGGTGCAGGCCATGCTCGCCAGCTACGACCGCCGCCGCCGCTTGATGGTCGATGGGCTGAACAGCATCGGGCTGACCACCTTCGAGCCGCAGGGCGCGTTCTATGCCTTCCCCAAGGTCGAGATCAGCGGCATGGACGAGGACGCGTTCGCCTGGACGCTGCTGGATGAGGAAAAGGTGGCGGTGGTGCCCGGCACAGCCTTCGGCGCGGCCGGCAAAGGCCACGTGCGCGCCTGCTACGCCACGGCCTACAGCCAGATCGAAGAGGCGCTGGAGCGGATGCAGCGTTTTGTGCGCAGACACGGGTAAACACGATGCCCGAACTGAGTCGCTTCTATGGCATCGTCATCACGATGTATTGGGAAGCCGGCGCTCCGCATCAGACGCATTTTCATGGGCGTTATGAGGGCTACCGAGCTTCCTAATGGCATCGATCCGGTCGTGCAGCTAGCGGGCGCTTTACCGCGGCGCCAACAAAGGTTAGTGGAAGCATGGGCTGAACTACATCTGGTTGAGTTGCTGGCGAATTGGGACCTGGTGCAACAGAATCGGATACCACAGAGGATCATGGGCTTGCGATAGGAGCGTTGTAATGAGCCACCCACTGTACGATGTTGTGGATTTCGAGATCATAGGTGATTATCGCTTGCGCGTCGTCTTCGACGATGGCGCGGAACAGGAGATCGATTTTCGCCCGGTGTTATTCGGAGAGATGTATGGCCCCCTGCGTGACCTCAGGCTCTTCAACCAGGTTCGTCTTGATCGGGAGGTGGCTACGCTGGTGTGGCCCAACGGCGCAGATTTCGATCCCTGGATGTTGCACGAGTGGCCCGACCTGATCGATGAGCTCACCCAACGGGCTCGTCAGTGGGAGCTCGTCCTGGCATAAGCGCCTGCGCGGCGCGGAGTGATATACATGACCGAACTACGTTTCGTTCTTACCGTCGATGACCAACGCCGTCTCCACCTGCCCGAGGGTGTGCCTTTCGAGGCGGGCGATCCGGTTCACCTGCTCTGGGACGGCAAGGTTTTGCAGATCTCGCGCACCAAGCCCAAGAAGCTGGCCGATGCCTACGCTCAGGTGCAGAAGGAGGCCTCGCGGGTGCTGGAAACCGATGAGCTGAGCCGCCGGCTGGCCGAGGACGAGGCCCGGCGACGGCGCAAGTTCGACGAACTGTTCGGCGGGCCGGTCAAGAAGGGCTGAAACAGCATGGCTTCCTATCTTATCTTCGGCGCCGGCCGCCAGGGCACGGCCGCGGCCTACGACCTGGCCCGTTTCGATGCGACTGCGACCGTCACCCTGGCCGACGCGGATCTGGCTACAGCCACGGCCGCGGCTGAGCGGGTCAACCGGCTGGCCGGCCGGCCGGCGGCCAACGCTATCCAACTGGACGTGGGCGACCCAGGGGCGGTTGGGGCTGCGCTGGCGGGCCGTCAGGTCGCGCTGAGCGCTGTGCCCTACTACTTCAACCTGTCGCTGACCCGCGCGGCCATTGCGGCCGGGGTCTCCTTCTGCGACCTGGGCGGCAACACCGAGATCGTGCGCCAGCAGCACGGCCTGGACGCTGAGGCGCGCGCGGCCGGCGTGGCTGTGGTCGCCGACTGTGGCATGGGGCCAGGCATGGGCAACAACCTGGCCGTCTACGCCATGAGCCTGCTGGACCAGCCGCAGCAGGTGATGATCTACGACGCGGGGCTGCCGCAGGCGCCGGAGCCGCCCTGGAACTACCTGGCCACCTTCAACATCGAGGGGCTGATCAACGAGTACTACGGCGGCATGACGGCGCTGCGCGGCGGCCAGATCGTCCATCTGCCCTGCTTCAGCGAGCTGGAGACGATCCATGTGCCCGGCGTCGGCCATCTGGAGGCCTTCGTGCTGGCCGGCGGCGTTTCCACCGCGCCGTGGACCTTCCAGGGCCAGCTTGAGAGCTACGAATTGAAGGTCTGTCGCTACCCCGGCACCTTTGCCCAGCTCAAGGCTTTTTCCGACCTGGGATTGTTCGACCCCAAGCCGGTGCAGGTGGGCCAGGCCAGCATCCGCCCGCGCGACCTGTTCCAGGCGCTGTACGAGCCGCAGGTGCGCCGGCCGGTGATGCGCGATGTCTGCCTGATCCGCGTGCGGGCCGCTGGCTTGAAGGATGGCCGGCCGGCCGTGGCCCAGGTCGATCTGGTGGACAGGTACGACGAGGCCACCGGCTTCACGGCTATGGAGCGCACCACCGGCTGGCACGCGGCCATCGTGGCCGCCATGCTGGCCCGCGGCGAGATCGCCCCCGGCGCCGCGCCGCTGGAGATCGCCGTGCCGGCCGCCCCCTTCATCCACCAAGCGCGCTCAAGAGGCTTTCATATCGTCGCAACGAGTAACACGTAACCCGGCATCGCGCACACAGCTTCCGCCCTTCCGGGTTACGGGTTGCGCATTACGCCCCCCGCACACACCCCTCACCCACCCGAGTTCCCTATGTACCAAGTCGTCATCGGCATGGAGCTGCATGCCCAACTGCTGACCCAGTCCAAGATGTTCTGCTCGTGCAGCGCGGACACCTGGGAGGCGTCGCCCAACAGCCACGTCTGCCCGGTCTGTCTGGCGCTGCCCGGCGCGCTGCCGGTGATCAACGCCCGCGCGGTGGAGCAGACGGTGCGCGCCGGGCTGGCGCTGAACTGCCAGATCGCCCCCTTCAGCGTGTTTGCCCGCAAGAACTACCATTATCCTGATCTGCCCAAGGGTTACCAGATCAGCCAGTATGAGCTGCCGCTGTGCCACGACGGCTGGCTGCTGATCGAGGGCGACGATGGCCAGCCCAAGCGCATCGGCATCCGCCGCGCCCACCTGGAGGAGGACACCGGCAAGTCGATCCACGGCGCGAGCGGCACGCTGATCGACCTGAACCGCGCCGGCGTGCCGCTGCTGGAGATCGTCACCGAGGCCGACATGGCCAGCGGCGACGAGGCCTATCGCTATCTGGTCAAGCTGCGGGCCATTCTGCGCACCTTGGGGGTCAACTCCGGCGACATGGAGAAGGGCGCCATGCGCTGCGAGGTCAACCTGAGCCTGCGCACGGCTGAGCAGGCCGCGGCCGGCCAGTATGGCGTCAAGGTGGAGGTCAAGAATCTCAACTCCTTCAAGGCCGTGCGCGATTCCATCGCCTACGAGATCCAACGCCAGACCGCCGTGCTGGACGGCGGCGGCCAGGTGCGGCAGGTGACCATGGGCTGGGACGAGGACCGCCGCTGCACGGTGGTGCAGCGCAGCAAAGAGAGCTCCGAGGACTATCGCTACTTCCCCGAGCCCGATCTGCCGCCGCTGGAGCTGAGCCGGGCGTGGGTCGAGCAGGTGCGGGCCACGCTGCCAGAGCTGCCCGATGCGCGCGCTGCCCGTTTCGTGGGCGATTTGGGGCTGACCCCGCGCGATGCCGGCCTGCTGGCGACCGAGCGGGCGGTGGCTGACTGGTTCGAGGAGGCAGCGCTGGCCTATGGCGGCCCGCCGCGGGAGGTGGCCAACTGGGTGACGGGCCAGCTTTTCGCCCTGCTCAAGGCCGAGGAGGGCGTCATCGCCAGCCTGCCCATCCGTCCTGCGGATCTGGCCGCGCTGATCAAGCTGGTGGACGCGGGGACCATCAACCGCAACACCGGCAAAAAGGTGCTGGAGCAGATGGCAGCCACCGGCCAGCCGCCGGCCGCCATCGTGGAGGCGCAGGGCTTGGCTCAGGTGTCGGACGAGGCCGGCCTGGCGCAGGTGGTGGATGCGCTGTTGGCGGCCCATCCTGATGAGGTGGCCAAATATCGCGCCGGCAAAACCAGTCTGCTGGGCTGGTTCATGGGCCAGGTGATGAAAGAAACGCGCGGTCAGGGCAATCCTGACCTGGTACGCCAATTGGTCGCCCAGCGGCTGGACGGCTGATCGCGCTGTTTTCGCCTGAGCAGGGGCTGTGGTATACTTCATCGAACTATTCAGACACCGGACGCTTTCACCTGATTTGTGGCTTGTATCAGCTTTGTATGCGCCATTGCCATCGCAGACTCAAGCGCCGGCGCCTACCGCTGACTGTGAGTCAGATAGAGAGCCCAGCTATGACGACGATAGCCTTAAGCCCCCAGGTCGCATCCCATATCACGTCGATCGAAGGGCACACCAACGACGATAAGCTGTTGAGACTGCTTGAGACCTATCTGGCTTCCCAGATTCGCGCCTGCGAACCAGAGATATGGAGTTATGAGGTCAAGTATCGTTCGACCTTTGCCGAATTCGCGCGGGCTTGGGAGCAGGATGAGATTCCCAACAAGCATAGCCATGAGGTTGAAAGAGACTACATGGAGTGGGAGGGGCTGGTTGCAGAGAAGCAGCGCTGGCTGGAACGCTTGCGCCGTTTGCCAACGAGCGGAACGTAGGCGGGATCAGCGTCATGAAAGGTATCATCTCAAAAAACCGGGGTCGAGACTTCCGAAGTCTGCGCAGGTTTGTTCAAGACGAGCTCACAGTCCATGAGACTTCGGAAGTCTCCCCAATCTATTGAGATGGCACCATGAAAGCGTCTGAGTGGCTCCACGCCGTTGAAGCGGCAGCCGAGCAGCATTTCCCAGACAAGCCACGACGGCAGGAAGTGCAGCGTGAGACACGTGTGAAGGTTTAGCGAGTTTTAGCCCTGAAACTTTGTCTGATTGTCGCCCAAGGGGTCATGGCGCGCGCTGGCTGCCAGATAGACTGTCGTGGTCTCCCAGGACACCGCGCGTTGAGCGAGCTGCTGGCGATAGAGGGTCTCCACGGTCGCGCAACTGTTGGCATCCAGCCGCTGGCGCAGCCGGTCGATGTAGCTGGGGCGCTCGCCGTGGCCGGCCGGAGTGAACCAGCGGGCCAGCAGGCCGGCTGTCACCTGCATCTGGCTGCGCTCCCGCTCCAGGCTGACCTGGGTCACCAATCCCGCGGCCTCGAACGCGCGCTGCAAGACCTTTTCGTCCCAGTTGACCAGCGGATCGTCGGGCTGTTGATAGATGGCCTCTTCGGCGGCGACTATCTGCTGGACCAAATTTTCGTCTAGCGTGGTCAGGTCGACCAGGCGGTAGAGGCGCTGGGTGTGGAGGGGCGTGGTCTCGGCCAGGCTAATATGCCCGTTTTCGGATAGCAGCGCGGCCAGCATGAGAGCCGCGGCCGGCTTGTCGGGGTGGCGGGTGAGCGCGTTGCGGCCCACGATGGCGTCGAAGCGGGGAGAGGGGGGAACGATGAACGATGAAGGATGATTCTCAGAGGCGGCTGTCGCGGGGGCGGGCCACTGGTGGGCCAGCAGCAGCTCGGGCAGCTCGTCGAAGTCACCTTGCAGGATAGCGGGGCGTTCGATCTCCGGCAGGCGGCCGGCCTGCTGGCGCAGGGCCTCGGCCTCCTGCGCGCTGCGGGCCAGCGCGGTGACGCCTCCCTCCGGCGCGCGGCGCAGCGCTTCCCAGGTCAGCAGCCCGCTGCCCGCGTGCAGATCCAGCACCCGATGATGGCGCTGGATCTGGGCGGCCTGCATGATGCGCTCCCGCTGGCTGGCCAGGCGCTGGCCCGCGCCGCTGATCGTGCGCTGCAGCCATTGATCGCGCGCCCGGCCGGCCGCGTCGCCGGTGAAGGTCAGCACCTCGGGCGGGCCGACCCCTTCCCCCTCGACCATGGCCGCGAGCTGGGCCTCGCGGCGCCGCTCGACCTCCACCTTGATGGCAGCCTCGCGGCCGGTGTCGCCCGGCTGGTAGAAAACCTTGCCCTGCATGGCCGCGGGCAGGTATTGCTGCGCCACCCAGTGATCGCGAAAGGCGTGGGGGTAGAGATAGCCCTCGCCGTGGCCGAAGCCCTCCTTGTCGCGATTGCCATCGCGCAGGTGGGTGGGCACCTCGGCCTCGCGCTCCTGCTCCACGGCCGCCAGCGCGTCGAAGAAGCCCAGGGCCGAGTTGGACTTGGCGGCCGTGGCCAGATAGAGCGTGGCCAGGGTCAGGTGGAAGCGGCCCTCGGGCAGGCCGACGCGATCGAAGGCCTCGGCCGCGGCCGTCACCACCAGCAGCGCCTGCGGATCGGCCAGCCCCACATCCTCGCCCGCGAAGATCAGCATACGGCGAAAGATAAAGCGCGGATCCTCGCCCGCGTAGACCATCTTGGCCAGCCAGTAGAGCGCCGCGTCGGGGTCCGAGCCGCGCAGCGACTTGATGTAGGCGCTGATGGTGTCGAAGTGGTAGTCCCCCTCCTTGTCGTACAGCACCGCGCGGCGCTGGATGCTCTCCTCGGCCACGGCCAGGGTGATGTGGATCAGGGGATCATTGGTGATCGGTAATCGGTAATCGGTGGCCGACGACTGATTACCGATTACCGATAACCGCTCACCTTCTGGCTGCGTCGTCTCCACCGCCAGCTCCAGCGCGTTGAGCAGGGCGCGGGCGTCGCCGTTGGCCACGTTGACCAGGTGCGCCAGCGCGTCGTCGTCGATCTGGACGTTCAGCTTGCCATAGCCGCGCTCCCGGTCGGCCAGCGCCTGGCGCGCCACCGCGTAGAGGTCGCTTTCCAGGAGCGGCTTGAGCTGGAAGATGCGGCTGCGGCTGACCAGGGGACGATTGACCGAAAAGTAGGGGTTCTCGGTGGTGGCGCCGATCAGAATCACCACACCGTTTTCCACCCAGGGCAACAGCGCGTCCTGCTGTGCCTTGTTGAAGCGATGCACCTCGTCCACGAAGAGGATGGTCTTGCGGCCATACAGGCCCCGCTGCTGCTGTGCGGTCTCGGTGGCCTCGCGGATATCCTTGACGCCGGCCAGCACCGCGTTGATGGCGATGAAATGGGCGCTGGTGGTGTTGGCAATCACGCGCGCCAGGGTGGTCTTGCCGGTGCCGGGCGGGCCATAGAAGATCACGCTGCTGAGCTGGTCGGCCTGGATCGCGCGGCGCAGCAGGCGGCCTGGCCCCACGATGTGCTCCTGGCCGATGTATTCGTCCAGCGTGCGCGGCCGCATGCGGGCAGCCAGCGGCTGCTCCTGCTCGATCAGGTTCTCGCGGCGATGATCAAAAAGAGAGTCGGCAGCCATGGGGCGATTGTACCACAGGAGGGGTGGATCGAGATAGAACGCACTTGGACGAGCTCCGCTCTATTACCGGGCTATGGTGATGCGGGCGGCTGGAGTTTAGAATTTACCGATTCTGCAAATATAGTGATAATAGGTTACTACTCAGGCATGTGGCCTGACGCGTTAAGGTTGCCTCAATCGCAGAACCAGCGACAATAGAGCCATGGAAACGCTGCGGATGCCGTCGCTGGAAGATATCCACCGAACCTGCGTTGAAGGCGAAGAAGCCGTCGTCGTCAGCGTTGAGAGGGAAAATCGCGATGGACATGACACAGACCTTGCCCGACGTCCAATACATTACACGAGAAAACGGCCAGCGCGTAGGCGTGGTGTTGGCTTGGGAGGATTTTCGCAGCATCCAGGCGCGTCTAATGGATGATCCAGATCTCTTGATTGGCTTGAGCGAAATCGAGCTCAGTGCGTTGAGCGACGGTGTGCTGGCGGTTGAACACCAGGCAAGGTTGAGCGCGTTGCTAGAACGCAATCGTGCGCAAACGCTAACCGTCGGCGAAGCCAAAGAATTGGACCGTTACCTGGAACAGATCGACTCGCTCAACATTCTCAAAGCCAGGGCGCGCCTTACGTTGCAATACCTGCACCAGGCTGAACAGGTCAACTGAGGCCGTATGAGTTCAACAGTAGCGCCCGCGCTGCGCGCTCAGGTTCGAGAGATCGACCAAGGCGCGTGTGTCTACTGCCGCTCTCTTGAGGAGTTGTCCGTAACAGCTTTCGAGATCGACCATATCGTCCCTCTCAGCGCAGGCGGGACCAGCGAACTGGATAACCTCTGCTTGGCCTGCACAGCCTGCAACCGTCTCAAGGGCAGTCGTCAGGAGGCCATTGACCCAACAACCAGGGCAGTTGCGCCGCTGTTTCATGCCCGGCGTCAACGTTGGTCCGATCACTTTCGTTGGAACCAGGATCAGACTGAGGTCGTTGGGCTGACTCCCATGGGTGGGGCCACGATCTACGCCCTCCAGATGAACAGGTCGCCGTTGGTTCGTCTGAGGCGGCTCTGGCGTCGACTCGGTTATCGATTGACATGACCCTCATCGTCGACAATCCCTTTCTCAACCTGCGCCTACCGCGATTCGGAGTGCTACTGGCTTATGTTGCGGTCGGCATGCCACGCGTCGAGAACAGGCGGCGGTCGACCAGTCCGATTATCCTCAACGTGTAAGCAGGGGGCATAGCGCTGTGAACGACGTGCGGATGCCCTGCCGGGGTGGATGGGGACGTTGACGAGCCCTTCGACGTCATCTCACATGGGTGTATTTGAAAAGAGTTGACTAGCGTCGGTTGAGTAGCGGGTTGAGAGTGCGCATATCGCATGAGGGGTACCATCTCAATAGATTGGGGAAGACTTCCGAAGTCTTATGGACTGTGAGCCCGTTTTGAACAAACCTGCGCAGACTTCGGAAGTCTCGACCCCGGTTTTTT
>JAJTXO010000119.1 GCA_021463315.1 Caldilineales bacterium
ATCGTTCCACAGATGAATGATGAGTCCGGAAGCGCGCTCCGCCGTTCATCATTCATCGTTCATACTTCATCGTTCCACAATAGAAAAGCCCACATCCGTCCAGGGACGAGACGTGGGCTCACAGTTCGCGGTACCACCCTGTTTCCCCGCACACACAATGCGAGGCGCTTAACCCGACATCGGCATTCGTAGCACGATTTTCCTAAATCGTGCCTCCGCTATCGGTCGCCCAGGTAACGGCGGGCCGCCGGAATGGACTACTCTCAACGATGAATTATGAACGATGAATGATGAGTCTCGGAGGGTTTCCCGATTCATCGTTCATCATTCAGCATTCATCATTCTCCGTTGGTTTCACCCATCAGCTCGGGAGGGAATTTCGGCGGGCTTCGGCTGGGCCGGGCTTGCAGCGATCCTGATGGACCGCCCGGCGTCTCTGGCAGAGTCTCTCCGCGTACTTGTCTCCGTCGTCGCTTTTGGCAGCTATGCGGTTGTGGGGCGATTATGCCGCAGGGCGATTGGTTTGTCAAACGGCGGTTGCCAGGTATGGGATCACGCACCAGGTTTCTGCGACCAGAACTCCCGCACTTGCTTAAAGCCTGCCAATCGCTCGCCGATCTTGACAATCTCCTTGGGGTAGAACTCCAGCATCCAACGTCGCCGCGAGTAGCCCGGGATACAACCAGCGTAAACTTTGAGGGTCCCTAGGAGGATGCAAACCGACAGCCCAAGCAAGAGAGTCAATTTGCCCTGTATGATCTAGATCATGCCATGATCTGTCATGTGGGTGTATACTGCGAGTTGTAGCCTCAATCGGAGACTGCAGAGCTTGGCACGGAGGAGAACAACAATGACAAAAGGTACTCAAGCAGGAGAGAAACCTGTAAAGAAGTCACGCCAGCGAACTATCCTGATCATCCTCAGCGCCATTGTTATCGGCTGCTGCGGGCTTTCGGCGCTAGTTGCGCTGTTGGGCGGTGGAGATGACACGACTGCTGAACCCACAGCGATCGTCGAAGCCTCTCCTTCTCCGCAGAGATCAGTTGTCTTATCTCCCACAAACGCGTCTAGTCCCACGGGCGCATCTGTGCCTGCTCCCCCACCGTCCACAGATACGCCAAAACCCACCGATACGCTCAGTGACATACCGACACCTGTGGCAGTTGCAACTAACACCCCTCGCCCGATGGAAACATCGGCACCTGCTCAAATTCCTACATACCAAGTTGTCGATATTGAGGACATATCAGTGCCTCGCGCTGTTAGATTTCGAGCTTTGCTCACTGCCGAGTTTCCAATTTCGATTGAGCAGATTAACGGATTCTGCGAGCAAGTTGTTGAGAGTATCAAGAGCGAAGTTCCAGTGAATGCGGTAGTTGTATTTCTGTTCGATACACGCTCTCTGTTGTCTGCAGGATACTCGATCGCTAAATGTGAATATGCGCCCAATGGTGTTTGGACAGATGCTCTCGATGCTCAGAAGGGCGATTATTCGACGCATAAGTATACCTACGAATATCAACCTAAGGTTAACGACCCTCAAGCGGCGCTTGTTGATCGACCCACTGAAGAAGAGTATAACTTGTGCCAGCAATGGGATGAGCTTGCTTCTGAGTTACTCACTGACAGTACTGATGTAGCGGCAACTGAGACTATCGTGGATGAGCAAATTGCAGAGAAGAACGCGGTTAGCGTACAGACAGTTAAGGACGCAATCTTCAAATGTACCGTTTGGACATGGCGATAGAGAGATGATCCGAATCGGCCGGTTGGGGCTCCCTTTTTCCTTGTTGTGCTAGCGTGTTGCGCTCCCAGAAGTAACCGCCCGAATAGCCCTGGATGGACGGCTCTTGCTCAGCCAACTCCAGCCGCTTTTCGGCCAACAGGCAATAGGTTTCTTCCTGCTCGATGCCGATGTAGCGCCGGCCCAGTTTCTTGGCCACCACTGAGGTCGTGCCTGAACCGAGAAACGGATCGAGCACCACGTCGCCGGGCCGGGAGCTGGCCAGGATGAGCTTGGCCAGCAGCTTCTCCGGCTTCTGCGTCGGGTGCTCAGTGTTCTCCGGCATGGACCAAAACGGCACGGTGATGTCGGTCCACAGGTTCGATGGATGCGTCACCCGAAAGGCGCCGTCCTCTTCCTCGGCCCAGTCCTTGGGCTGGCCGTTGCCATCGCGATAGGGCGCGACGACGCGGCGCTTCTGTTTGACGGCCTCAACGTCGAAGAAGTAATCCTCGCTCACCACGCAGAACCAGATGTCTTCCGAGTTGTTCTTCCAGTTGCGCGCCGCCCCGCGCCCCTTCTCGCGCTCCCAGGTGATGCGGTTCTTGACGATGAAATGCCGCTCCAGCACGCGCTGGATCACTCCCGACGAGCGCCATTCGCTGCACACGTAGACCGAGGCGGTGGGCTTCAGTAGTGGCACAACAAGTTCGACCCAGGCGTTGGTCCAGGCTTCATATTCGGCCTGAGACTGCTTGGGGAACGCGGAACCATTGTAGGACTTGCTGAGGTTGTAGGGCGGGTCGGCGATCAGCAGATCGATTGAGGACCGGGGGAGCAACGGCAAGATTTCCGCGGAGTCGCCGACAATGGTTCTTCGGATACACTCGGACACCAAGGCAGGACGATCCACCGTCCAAAGGCGTGGCCGCAGGCGACAAACGTCTTCCTCGGACAGCGAAAGCGTTCTGTTGCGTAATGCTCGTGGTGTGAATCCATTCATGGTTGGTTTCGGGCGACAAGCTCGCCGATACCCAGTCGGTAGTCACTCTACAACGTACCGAGAAGACCGCCGGCTGATTCGATGACTTTGACGTGATGCAAGTCAATCAGTCCGTTCTACAGCGGAAAGTGTTGCTCAGCCTGCCGGTTTCCGTGACTCAGATCTGTCTGCGATAACGGTAGTTCCGCATGCGGTCACTTTCATCGTAGTACGGCTCATGATACGGATCCTTTGGCTTAATGTCCGCCCATCCACTCGGATACTGCGCAAGTATACTCCACCATCCGCCGTTTCCGCTTCTGGGCAGTCTCCGCCCAATCGCTTCATCTGTAATACCGAACCATCCTGCGTCTCTTAGCGCCACATTGAAGCTCTCCCATGCATTCCTTTGCTCACTAAACAGAGCCTCCAATAGCGGACGCATCCATGGAGGGCGACCAGAAATATACTGTTTGCCAGTCTCAACCCAGTCAAATGCATCGCGCAAGTGCTGTTCAAGCTCCCTTGGTGCATATGTCCCTAGATAAAAGGACCCATGTGGTTCCTTGGGCAATAGATGTCGAAACCTATCTGAGATCAGAGCAACATAATCACCTCGGTCGTGACTCATTGCAGCCAGTTCGATTTGTACGATTCTCATTGGCTCTCGTTGCTCATAGGTTTTACCAAACAGGCCTTTGCCGGTGTCTACAACTTGGTTCTCGATTATGCATCTCAGTCGAAGCACACCCTCCTCATACGACCTCGGGTCTGCACCTTGCACCACAACGATCTGGGGGTTTGGCCTGGCCGTGCCGCAGTACGGGCAATAGGGTAAGTTGTCATCATAGTTCGCAGCGCACGACTGGCATTTCGGCATGGACTTGCACTCCTTTCACGCTTTGCAGATCTCGTTGGCTCAGCCCATACGTTGAAGCAACGTGCTGATGTCACCGTAGTCGTACGGCGGACGTTTGCGCACAGCCAATACCCAGAGCCATTGAACACTGTCATCCACTGCGTAAACAATACGCCATTTGCCCAGCTTCAGTCGGCGCGGCTCGAAGCGCTCGGGAGGCCACTCCAGAGCTTTGCTGTCAGATGGACGCGGATCAGTCCCTAATGCCAGCATCGCGCGCTTGAGACGCTGGCGCACATGCCCAGGCGTCCCCTTCAGCTCTGTGATAGCCAGAGGGTCGATCCATACCCTATAGCTCATCCAGAATTTCCTCCAGGAGCACTGCGCCTGAAACTTCTGGACCTGCACGCAAACGCTCCAGATTGGCTCGGATGACCTGCCGATCTTCGACTTCCTCGAGCCACTCGACAAGACCGATCCAGTCGTCGGCGTCCATGATCGCAAGACGACGACCAGTTGGAGCTTCGATAAACTGAACTGAGCCCAATACATTGGACAGTGTCAAACCGCTCATGCCGACCTCCATAAATGTCCTCAATGTCCTCATCAATCCGGCAGGGACAAACCGATCAACCCTCGTAAGGCTTGGTTGACGCTCGCTGAGTCCGGAAAGTACTCACGCACATCTGGCTCCAGCAACACGGCGCCTTCCTCAAGGGTGAAATATCGCGTGGTGACGGCGCCGTCTTCCTCGTGGATTCTGACCGTGTGGCCTTGCTGATAGGCGCGATGATACTTGCCGCGCACACCTTTCTTGCCGCTGAAATCGTATTCTGGCGATATTGCTAGTCTCAAGTACTCATCGTGCCGGTCAGCCCAGTCAGGCACATTGCTGCTGAAAGCGCCAATGAACTGCTCGAAGGGATCGTCAAGCTGGCTCTCGCTGGCAGTCGCCAGCCACTGCACAGCCACAGCTTCAGGACGTTGGCCTTGGCGCTTGGCGATTTTGAGCAGGGTCTCGTAAACTTGTTCAGGTAGTTCGAGGGTCAATGTATGCGTCATAGGGCGAACGCCAGCTCCACGGCGCCTGCTTCTGTTACCGACGCGCTCTCCAGATACAATGTGTCATAGCTCAGATCCAGCCCACCAGGCCATTCCACGGAGCCGGCCACAACACGCACCGCCGCGAAGGTGGCGGGATTCTGCAATCTCACAAAGACGCCGCGATTCAAGTACGGCTTTACGTCAAATATCCGGCGTTCACCCTTTTCAAAGACGATGTCGAGGCGAAAATCGTCCATTGGAGCAACACTTACGACATAAGGATTCATCTCGTACTCCTACTTCAAAGGTTCAACCCTGAAGATTTCTTCGCCGTTGACTGCGAGGTTCCAGTTTGCAAGCAACTCGTCGCGGTGAATCTCGATCCACGCCTGAACCAATCTTGCTTTGCCGGGCGGCAGCGCGCCGGCCAAGACTGAACCATCGACGATGCTGAAGACCGCTTTCTGACCCGCATAGTCTGCACAGTAGACTGTCAGGGTCAACAGAGCCTGCGCGGCCCTTCTGAGCAAATCAGCGCACGTGGCAGACCGCTGGGCTTACCGGCCCAGCGCTACCTCCAGCGCCTGATGCAGCGTGCGCACGCCGATGACCTCGATGCCGTCGGGCGCGCTGACCGGGGTGCGGCTGCGCGGGGTGATGCAACGGGTGAAGCCCAGCTTGGCGGCTTCGTTCAGCCGCCGCGGCAACTGGCTGACGCTGCGCAGCTCCCCGCTCAGCCCCACCTCGCCCACCACCGCCAGATCGGCCGGCACGGGCAGGTTCTTCAGGCTGCTGGCGATGGCCACCGCCACGGCCAGATCGGCCGCCGGCTCGCTGATGCGCAGCCCGCCCACCACGTTGACGAACACATCCTGATCGCTCAATCTGAAGCCGGCCCGCTTGGCCAGCACCGCAGTCAGCAATAACAGCCGGTTGAAGTCCACGCCGTTGGCCGTGCGCCGCGGCTGGGGGAAGCTGGTGGTCGAGGCCAGCGCCTGCACCTCCACCAGCAGCGGCCGCGTGCCCTCCATGGTCACGGCGATGGCCGAACCGGCCGCGTTGGGCAGCCGCTCAGCCAGAAAAGCCTCCGACGGGTTGGTCACCTCGCGCAATCCGGCCTCCACCATCTCGAACACCCCCACCTCGTCGGTGGAGCCGAAGCGGTTCTTGACGCTGCGCAGCAGACGGTAGGTCTGGAAGCGCTCCCCCTCCAGGTAGAGCACCGTGTCCACCATGTGCTCCAGCACCCGCGGGCCGGCGATGTTGCCCTCCTTGGTGACGTGGCCCACCAGGAAAACCGGCACCCCCTGGCTTTTGGCCATGCGCAGAAGCTGGGCCGAACACTCGCGCACCTGGGTGACGCTGCCGGCGGTGGAGGCCACCGTGTCGGTGTGGATGGCCTGGATCGAATCGACCACCATCAGCCGCGGTCCGATGTCGCCCACGTGCTGCAGGATCGATTCGAGATGCGTCTCGGCGTGGACGAAGAGGTTGTCCTCGTGGATGCCCAGCCGGCTGGCGCGCAGCTTGAGCTGGCGTGCGCTCTCCTCCGCGCTGACGTAGAGCACGCGGCCGGCCGTGCGGGCCATGCTGGCCGCCAGTTGCAGCAGCAGCGTGGACTTGCCGATGCCGGGGTCGCCGCTGACCAGCACCACCGAGCCGGGCACGATGCCGCCGCCCAGCACCCGGCTCAGCTCGCTGCCCTCCACCGGCACGCGGTCCAGGCCATCGGTCGAGATGGCAGTCAGCGGCTGGGGTGCGCCGCCTCCCTCCACCGGCACGAAGGTGCGGGCCGCGGCGCGGCCGGCTGGCGGCTCCACCACCTGCTTTTCGATCAGGGTGTTCCATTCGCCGCAGTCGGGGCACTTGCCCATCCACTTGGCCTGGGCGCTGCCGCAGTTCTGGCAGACGTAGCGGATCTTGATCTTGGTCATGGGGGCTCCGGAATGAGGCGTGAAGCGTGACGCTGTAGAACAATTGTACTTATTGGGGCTGAAGCGTCAAGTCATGGCTTCTGGCAGGGACTGCAAGGCCTGCAATGCCGCAGCCAAGCCCAGGTGCTTTTCGTTCCCCAGCCGCACGCAGGGCGCGCGGTGGATGCCAGCCAGCCAGCCGCGCAGCCTGCCAGCGAAGCTGTTCAGATCGTACACGGCAATGCGGCCTGGCAGGCGTTCCAGCGCGAGATCCAGCGCGGGCAGCAGCGCAGCCGAATCCGACTCGAAGAGGCGTCCCTTGGTGAAGCCTTGCTCGCGCAGCCAGTGATAGATCTCGCGGTGATAGATCTCCAACTCGTAGTGGAAGTCGTAGGAATCCTTGAACTCGGCCAGCCGGCTGGGCAAGGTGATAGAGCGCAGGTAGACCTCGATGGTGTGGGCACACATAGACACCATTATCGCCACAAGGGCGGCAACCTCAAAACCGCCGTGCAATCTGTGGCTGGGGAAACGTATTTCACTTCTGCCCAGCGGGCGGCTATAATGGCGCCCATTGGCCAGGCCGGCAACCGAACCTGGCGCCCGTTGCGGTGCAGCGATTCTACCCTGTGAGGAGTGCGACGATGGGCAAACGCGGCGAAGGCTGGTTCATCTTGCAGATGGCGTTGTTCGCGGTCATCTTCTTCGCGCCGCAGGGAAGCTGTGCGGCCTGCCCAGCCTGGCTGAAATGGCTGGGGCTGGCCATCCTGGCGGCCGGCGGCTTGTTCGGCACTTGGGGCATGGCGGCGCTGGGCCGCAACCTGACCCCCTTCCCCAAGCCCATCGAGGGGGGCGAGCTGGTGACACACGGCCCCTATCGCCTGGTGCGCCACCCCATCTACGCCGGTCTGATCTTCGGCACGCTGGGCTGGGCGCTGTTTCGGGGCAGCCTGTTGGGGCTGGCGCTGACCGTGCTGCTCTTCCTCTTCTTCGATTTGAAGTCCCGGCGAGAGGAGCAATGGCTGGCCGCGGCCTATCCAGACTATGCGGCCTACCAGAAGCGGGTGAAGAAGCTGGCGCCGTGGGTCTATTGAGGGAGTAATTGACCCCTCCCTGCTTCTATGCTATGATCTCCTGCCGCGGCGCGGATTCTGACCGCCCGCAGGAGTTGCAACGAATGACACTAAACAAGCGATCTGTCGTGTTCACGATCATAGCGGCCCTGGTGCTGCTGGCCGGCTGCGCGCGGGCGACCCCGACCCCCGCGGCGCCGCTGCCCACCCGCCTGCCCCCACTCTTCGTCGACGTGCTGGAGATGCAGTTCCACCAGCCGGCCGCGGCGCTGCCCGATGGCCCGGTCAGCGGGTTGATCGGCCTGATCGGCGCGGCCGAGACGGGCGAGACCCAACTGACCCTCTGCCAGCTCGGCCAGGCCGCGCTGGCTTGCAGCAGCCATCCTGTGACGCTCGACGGCGTGCCCGCCGGGCTGGTCAAGATCAACGGCCAGGCTGCCGGCGGCGTTCTCACCGTCAGCCAGGCCGAGCCGCTGGCCTGGGACCAGGCGGCCGGACAGGCTGCGGCGCAGGCCAAACTGGCCGCGATCGCCGAAGATCTCGCGCTCTACGACTGGTCCACCATCGCCGCGCCCGAATACGGCGAATCCTCGGCCTGGTTCCACCCCGACAGCGAGCGGCTGAAGACAATCCCGCTGGAGCTGCACGCCTACGACAGCGTCAACGATCTGCTGATCTGGCGCGGCCAGGGCTGGGAACTGCCCAAGCAGGCCCGCACCGTCTACCGTTTTCCCGTGCTCTACATCGCCACCGACCCCACCGGCGCGGCCCCAGCCCAGGCCTTTATCACCATCGAAGGCTACACCGAGGAAGAACCATGACCTCATCTGCTATGAGCAAGCGCGAGCGTCTGCAAAACCTGGCCGCTGGGCAGCCGGTGGACCGGCCAGCCGTGGCCCTCTGGCGCCATTTTCCCGGCGACGACGTCCGGGCCGACGATCTGGCCGCAGCCCACATCTGGTGGCAGCGCACCTTCGACTGGGATCTGCTCAAAGTGACCCCCTCCAGCTCCTACTGCATCCAGGACTGGGGCGTGCAGGCCGCGTGGCAGGGGGGTGACGAGGGCACCTGGACCTACCGCAACACCGTCATCCAGCAGCCGGAGGACTGGAC
>JAJTXO010000012.1 GCA_021463315.1 Caldilineales bacterium
GGGCGACGGAGAGGGCGCGACGGCCGCGGTGGGGGCCAGGGCCACCGGCGTAGGGCTGGGCTGCCCCGCACAGCCAGCGGTCGATAGCAGAGCCAGGAAGAGCCCGCATAACGTCATCCATTTCGTCATTGCATCCATCCATTCAGTAAGGAACTGCCAGTGAACAACAACCGCCGCCGGGGGCGGAAACGGCACCGATGGCCTAGAGAATCCGCTGGCCCAGCAGCGAGGCTATCAGATCCACGGCCAGCTCGGCGGTGCGGTTGCCGTCGTCCAGAATCGGGTTGATCTCCACCACATCCATCGAGGTGGTCTTGCCCGACTCGGCCAGGATCTCCATCAACAGATGGGCCTCGCGGTAGGTCAGCCCGCCCGGCACTGGGGTGCCGACGCCCGGCGCCACGTCCGGATCGACGGCGTCCATGTCCAGGCTGACGTGGATGCGCTGCAGGTGGTTCAGGTGGCTGAGCGCGCGGCGGGCCACGGTGGCCACCCCCAGCTCGTCCACATCGCGCATGGTGTAGACGTGGATGCCGGCTCCGGCCAGCGCTTCCCGCTCCGGGGCATCCAAATCGCGGATGCCGATCATGGCGATCTCCTGCGGACGCAGCTTGGGGCCAGGATGACCCAGGTCAATCAGATCGGGATGGCCGCGGCCGATCAGCGCGGCCACCGGCATGCCGTGGATGTTGCCCGAAGGAGAGGTGTCTGGGGTGTTGAAATCGCCGTGCGCGTCGATCCAGATCAGCCCCAGCGGGCCAGCACAGGCGGATCCGCTGACGGTGCCGATGGCGATGGAGTGGTCCCCGCCCATGAAGATGGGAAACTCCGCCGTGCCGCAGCAGGATTGGGACACTTCGTATATCGACTGGCACACCGCGACCACCTCGGGCAGGTGGCGCAGGCCGCCGACCGGGCTTTCGACCCATCGATGTGCGCGCACGGAATGTTGATCGCGTTCGGGCGTCTGTATGTTGCCGCCATCTTCCACCTGGCAGCCCAGGCGCGTCATATGTTCAAGCAGCCCCGCGTAGCGCAGCGCGCTGGGGCCCATGTCCACGCCGCGGCGCTGCTGGCCCAGGTCCATGGGGACGCCCAGAATGCGGAGTTTGCGTTGACTCAGTGGAATGTGCGACATAGAAGCATCCTTTCTGCAAAAGAGGTGTGTCTGCGCTCAAGGCCCGACGCCCGGCTGATAGCGGCCCACCTCCGCGCCATCGGCCGCGCGGTAGAGGATCAGCAGCGGCGTCAGCGCGGCCAGATCGGCGCCCGCGGGCAGCGCGAAATCGTAGACATCCAACACAGTTTCGCCGGCGCGCCAGGCGGTGGTGGGATAGGCCCAGTGGACGGGCACGGCATCGGTGGCGGCCACTACCTCGCCGTCGGGGCCGAGCAGCCGGGCCGAGACCTTGAGCTCCTCGCCCAGCGGCTGCTCCACGCGCAGGGCCGCGCTGAGCCGCAGCCAGGCCGCGCCGGTGGCCGGGATCTCGCTCAGCTCAAAGCCAACCAGGCGCAGCGCGTCGCCGAGGGGGATGTCTGGCGTCTGGGCCAACCGCGGCGCCTCGGCCGCGCCGGCCGGCCAGACCCGCACCAGCGGCCCGGCCGCGCTGAGCGAATAGCGTTCAGCCAGGCCGGGCAGCTCACGGGTGACGAAGACCGGCCGGCCGGCGGCCATCTCGGCGTCCACCGCCAGCAGCCGCTCGGCCTCCTGGTCGATGTCGATCAACTGCACGTCGGGTCGCAGCCCGCGATCCATCTGCAGGTAGCGCAGCAGGGTGATCTCCCCTTGCAGGCCGATGATGGTAGACCGGGGCGGCAGGGCCTGATCCAGCATGGCCAGGCCGCAGTTGAGCGCGTTCCAGTTGTCGTTGCGCTTGGGGGTGAAGGCTGGCGTCTGGCCCACGATCAACACTTCGGCGCAGGTCTGGGGCCGGGTTGCTTCGCCCAGCACGCGGCCAGTGGTCAGCAGCGGCTGCAACAGGGTTGCAACGACGAGCAGGCCGGTCAGCGCGGCCTGCCAGGCCCGGCCCGCGGCCAGCTCGAGGCTATCCAGCCACGCGGCCAGGCGCTCCAGCAGCCAGCTCAGCCCGGCCGCGGCCGCCAGCAGCCAGACCATCGTCGCCGGGATGTAGAACACGTCCACGTCGGCCGTCTTGTAGGCCAGGGCGAAGAGCAGATTGGCGGCCAGAACCAGCGCCAGCAGGGTCCATGCCCGGGGCTGTTTTGGCCAGCGCAGCCAGCCCAGCAGCCCCAGCAGCAGGCTGGCCAGTCCCATCTGGCTGAACAGCAGACGCAGCGGGTAGCTGGCCGGCCGCTGGACGGCCAGCGGGTTGGCGCTGAGGAAGGAGCCGTAGTCGCTGGCGGTCACGTGCCGCCAAAAATCGTGCCAGGTGACGATCGCGACGCCGTCCAGCGAGGTGACCGACTGGCCGCGCAGGGGCAGATAGAGATAGAGCAGCAGCGGCAGCAGGAGGGCCAGCGCCAGCTTGGCCAGATCGGCCGGCCGGCGCAGCAGGCCAGGGTCGCTCCACAGCAGGTAGACCGCCACGCCCGGCGCCAGCAGCAGGGTGGTGCGGTGATGGGCCAGCGCCAGGCCGAAGACCAGCGCCAGCCAGGGGGTGCGCGTCCCCCGATCACTCAGGGTCAGGTAGAGGATCAACGCCACGGCCAGCCCGTGCAGGGTGTAGACCTCGGCGACGGTGGCCTGCGACCACCAGATGGTGCTGAGGGCGAAGACCCCGCCCATGACGGCCGCGGGCAGCCGGGCGCTGCCCAGCCGGCGCGCGGTCAGGAACATCACGCCGATGGTGGCCGCGCCCGCCAGCGCCGAGAACAGATTGACCCGATAGGCCAGGTCGCCCACGGGCAGCCGGCTGAAGAGCCAGCCCAGCAGGGTGTAGAGCGGATAGCCGGTGGGATGGGCGATGGCCAGGCTGGGCAGGACGACCTGAAACTCCAGACTGTCGTCGAAGACCGCGGCCACGGTGGGGGCGAGGGTGGCCAGGTAGAGCAGCAGCGCGGCCGCGGCCAGTCCCAGCGCCCACCAACGATCCTGGCGCGGCTGGCTTTGGCGGCTGTTGTGGTTGGTAGGCATCAAAGCTCTGCGTCTCTTGCAGCCATGATCAGTCTCCTCAAGCTACGGCGGCCGGCTTCATTGTCGGTGCGGGCCCAGAGAGGTGCCGCGCCGGCCGCGCCGGCTATGATTGTACTGATAACGTTGCAACGGTCAAACAAGCCTCCGCCCAAACCGCGCCTATCGCCGCGGCCAACGCGCGATGGCCTGCATGAGCTTTCAAGTCGATGCTCGGTATCATCTCAAAAAACCGGGGTCGAGACTTCCGAAGTCTGCGCAGGTTTGTTCAAAACGAGCTCACAGTCCATAAGACTTCGGAAGTCTTCCCCAACTATTGAGATGATACGATGATCGCTATTGGCCCAAACCGATGAAGCGTGCGATAATCTCGCGAGGCCGCGCTTCTGTCGCCCACCAAGGCGCAAAGAGCGCACGGCCCGGTAGCAGGACCGCAGAACCTATGGCCTTCGAACTGTTCACCGTTTCCTCCAGCGTCATGTCGTCCGCCCAGTTGGACGCCGTCATCGCGCTTTGCTCAGCGGTCTTCGAGCTGGATTACGCCCTCTACATGCGTCTCTGCCCCGATCGCACCCATGTGTTGGGCTACGTGGACGGTCAATTGGTGGCCCATGCGCTCTGGCTGGATCGACCGCTGCGCGTGGGCGCCGGGCCGTGGCGCAACGCGGCCTACGTCGAAGGAGTGGCCACGCACGCCGATCACCGCCAACGCGGCTATGGTGCAGCCGTCATGCGGCGCTTGCAGGCTGAGATCCACGGCTACGATCTGGGTGCGCTGTCGCCGGCCGTGCCGGAGTGGTACGCCAGACTGGGCTGGGAGCGCTGGCAAGGCCCGCTGTGGATCGAACACGACGGCGCGCTGGAGCCCACGCCCGATGAGGAGATCGTCTTAATCTATCGCACCCCGCGCACCTCCGCGCTGGAGTTGGCCGCGCCGCTGATTGCCCCCTGGCGGCCGTTCGAGCTATGGTAAGTGCGCGTCTGGTTGAGGCCTTCTGATGACAGACTCTTTTCACCCCCCAGATCTGCATTTCGCTGAGCGCGTGCGGGCCAGCTTCCAGCAGCAGACGGTGATGGCGACCATCGGCGCGACGGTGCGCTCCGTGGCGCCGGGCGCGGTCGAGATCGAGCTGCCCTTCCGCGCCGACCTGTGCCAGCAGGACGGCTTTCTGCACGCCGGCATCGTCACCACCGTCGTGGACAGCGCCTGCGGCTATGCGGCCTATACCCTGATGCCCGCGCACGCGCGGGTGCTCAGCGTGGAGTTCAAGATCAACTTTCTGGCGCCAGCCGTGGGGGACAGCTTCATCGCCCGGGGCAAGGTCGCGCGCGCCGGCCGGACGGTGACAGTTTGCACCGGGGAGGTGATAGCCCTATCGCAGGACGCCCAGCGCGTCATCGCGCTGATGCAGGCGACCATGATGACGGTTTTTGGCTAGTCGCGTCTACCCGGCAATCACGCCTGGAACAACAAGGCCGCGCCTAGCGCGGCCTTGTCGTTGAGAGCGGCTGGTGGCTACAGGCCAGCTACCCGCGGCGTCTGCGGGCCAGCACAGCCGCGCCGGCTAACGCCGTCAGCAACGCGGGAAGGCCCCAGGCCGCAGGCCCCGCGGCCGCCGGGCTGGCCGACAGCCTGCTCAGCGTCACCGCCGTGGGCGCGCTGAAGGTCGCGCTGACCGGACCATGCCGGGTCACGACGCCGTCGACGCCCACATCATCCAGCCAGTAGTAGTAGGTCGTGCCGGGAACCAGGTCGGCCTGGTCGATCCACTGATAGCTGTAGCCTTGCGTGCCGCCCGGCCCCTGCGATGGGATCAGATCGGCGTTGAGCTGCCTGTCCGGCCCAGCCGGCGCCAGGCCGCGCCACAGGTTGAAGCCCAGATTGCCGATCTCGCTCACCGTTTCCCATTGAACCAGCACGCTATCGGCCTGCGCCTCGGCGCTGAAGCTGGCCAGCAGCACTGCCAGCGGCACGGTGAAGTTGACGGTCACCGTCTGGTTGTCGGCCGTGGCATTGGCGCTGCCCGCGCCTGCGACGTTGCCCGCGGTGTAGGTGGCCGTCGCCTGGCCGTTGCTGAACTGCGTCGCCGCGCCCGACAGCGTGCCCAGCACCGCATTGCTGAAGATCGTTCCAGCCGGCTGTGGGAAGGGGGGCAGGCCGGACAGATTCCCCGCAGCCGTCGAGCCGCCTGTGTTCAGGCCCAGCAGATCCGCGGTGAGGGTGGTCGAGGTGTTGATGACCACAGTCGAGGGATTGGCGCTGTGGCGCAACTGCAGCCAGCGTGTGGCAGTGGGGGGCGCTGTGCCGGCCAGTACGCCCGCCCCCGGCCCCGTGTTGACGCCCCACCAGTTGTCGTTGGCCGTGGTCACGCCGCCGCCGCCCACCTGCCAGATGCCGCTGCCGTTGGTGCCCACATTGCCCACAAAGCGGCTGAAGCTGACGTTCAACGTGCCGTTCAGGTGAGCGATCGCGCCGCCCAGGCCGGTGGCCGCCAGCGCCAGGTTGGCTGCCCGGTTGTTGACGAAGTGGGTGCGCTGGATAGTGGCCGTGCCGCTGCTGATGTGCAAAGCGCCGCCCGCGTCGTTGGTCCACGCCGCGCGGTTCTCTGAAAAGGTAGAATTGCTGATGTCCAGTTGACCGCCGGCGCATTGGCTCAGATAGTCCACACCGCCGCCGGTGCCAGCGCTGACGCCGATGCCAGGAGCCGGCGAGATGGCCCTGTTGTTGGAGATCGTGCTGTTGATGATGGTCAGCTTGCCGCACGCGCCTGAGGCAATGCCGCCGCCAGGGCCTTGGGTAGCTTCGTTGTTGTCCACCGTCACACCGTTCAGCGTCAGCGTGCCGACCCCGTTGGTGTCGCCGTAGATGATGCCGCCGCCGCCGTAGGAGGTGCCCACCACGCCGCCGGTGATCCTCAGATTGGACAGGCTGCCCGAGAAACTGCCGGTGACCTGGGGATTGAAGTCGATGACGCGGTCGGGCGTGGTCTGCTGGATGGTGGTGCTGGCTGCGCCCGCCCCGACGATGGCCGTGCCGCTGACCCGGATGTCCAGGTCGCCGCTGGCGGCGAAGTCCTCGTTGGCGCCGGAGATGGTCAGGTTAAACGTGCCTGCGGGCAGGTTGATGGTGAAGGGCTGGGTGCCAGACAGCACGCAGCCGCCGAAGTTGGCGTTGGAGTTGGCTGCGCGGACGGCTTCCCGTAGCGAGCAGGAGCCGCCTGCGCCGTTTTCGTCGATGGTGGTGTTGACGGTGATGGTGCCAGCAGCCTGGGCCGGCGCGGCCGGCGCCAGCAAGCCCACTGTCAGCAACAGCGCCGCCGCGAGGATCCTGGGCCAGGCGTGGCCGAGATGAGCTGAAGCCACGGATACACGGAACTGCCGGGGTCGTGTGATCATTGTGTTACCCTCCTGAAGATGTACAGTGCGCCAATCCAGCGCCGATCAACCCCACTAGGATCGTGGCGGATAGACGCCCTGCAGCGCGATGCAGTAGTTGAGCGCCAGATAGGGCGGCAGGTTGTTGTGCGGCTGGTTGCCGCCGGCCAAGCCGATGGCCTGGCTGCTCATAGCCACGTCCACGCCGCTGGCGTAGAAGTTCTGGCCGCGGCCGCCCGCGCCAGTGGCCCACACGTTGTTGGCCGGATCGATCTGGTCGGCCAGGTTGGTGCTGGCCGCGGCCAGATGGGTATGCTGCGGCATTTCGCTGGCGATCAGCGTCACATAGGGCTCGCCGCCGCTTTCGCCCAGCGTGCGAAAGGAGAGTCCCGGCCCTTGGCCGAAGTTCAGCGCCGCGCGGCCCTGCAGGTCGGGCAGGGCAAAAGTCGTGCGGCCGTCGCCGCCGTAGTTGACGCCCAGGATCGAGAACAAGGCCGTGTACTGGGCAATCGGCAGCAGTTGGCCGTTGCACTGCGCCCAGCCGTACGGCGCGAAGTTGAAACCGAACAGTCTGATCTCGCCGATATAGGGTTCACTCATGGGTCTGTCTCCTCGGGATGATGAAGCTGGGGACTGGGGACTGGGGACTAGGGACTAGGGACTGGGTTCACTCATGGGTCTGTCTCCTCAGGATGATGAAGCTGGGGACTGGGGACTGGGGACTAGGGACTAGGGACTGGGGACTGGGTTCACTCATGGGTCTGTCTCCTCGGGATGATGAAGCTTAGCTGCGGGAGGGGAAGACCCCTGCCAAAGCGATGCAGAAGTTGAGCGTCAGGTAGGGGGAACGGTTTTCGTGGGGCTGGCCGCCGCCGGCTGGCGTGACGGCGTTGCTGGCCATCTGCGCGTTGGGGCTGGCGGCGTAGCTGCTCGCGCCGGTGTCGGCCCAGGCCGCGCCGGCCGGGCTGGCCGTGGAAGGCGCCGCCGAGCTGGCAGTCGCTCCGTGGCCGTGCGCAGGCATTTCGGCGACGTACAACGTGTGCGCCTCCTCGCCGGCCCGTTGGCCTTGATCGTAGCCGGGGCCGACACCCAGAGGAGCGCGGCCGCGCAGGTCGGGCAGCGCAAAGGTGGTCCGGCCGTCGCCGCCGTACATAGTGCCCAGCAGCGAAAAGAGCGCCTGGTATTGGTTGATGGGCAGCAACTGGCCGTTGCACTGCGCCCAGCCGCGCGGCACGAAGCCGAAGGGAAAGATCTGAATCTCGCCGATGAATGGATCGGTCATAGGGGAGCCTCCTAGCCCTGCGAGGGGTAGATGCCCTCGAGCGCGATGCAGAAGTTGAGCGTCAGGAAGGGCAGCATGTTGTCGTGCGGCTGGCTGCCGCCGCTGGGAGCAATCGATGTCGCTTCCATGGCTGCGTTGGCCGCTGCACCTGCGGTGTAGAGGTTGGTCGAACTGGCAGCCCAGACCGCGCCGGAGGGGTGTGCGTTGTCTCCCCCGCCAGAGTATCCCAGCACCGGATGGCTGTGCGGCGGCAACTGGTTCGCGGTCAGCGTGACCGCCTCTGCGCCGCCGCTTTGGCCCAGGATATAGTTGCCCAAGCCCGGCCCTTGGCCCTGATGCAGCGCCGCCCGACCGCGCAGATCAGGCAGCGCGAAGGTGGTCTGGCCGTCGCCGCCATAGGTGGTTCCGATCAAGCTGAACAGCGCGTCATATTGCGAGATCGGCAGCAGGCTGCCGTCGCACAGCGCCCAGCCCTGTGGCGCGAAGGTACCCCCGAAGGCCATGATTTGGCCGATATACGGTTCAGTTGGCATGCGTATCTCCTTGTGCGTTGAAAATGGGAACAGATCCGAGATGCGTCGAACCGCCACGAACCAGCGCCTTCGTGTTGGGCCTTGGCGCAGATGCGTGGCGCAGCGGCAGTCCTCCTCCTGTATCGACAGCAAGGGCGACAGGACACTCGCCTGTGGAGACAAACTGCGGCTGACTCTACCCCCTGCTAAACGCAGAAACCCCGAGAATCAAGCGGGATAAACGACGAATAATCAATGCACTTGTCGAAAGGGACGCAGCCTTACTAATCGAACCCCTGGAAATCTGCATCCCCGCGCATCTTGCGCACGTTGTCGGCCAGCCGCGCCGGCAGCTCGGCCTCGTCGATGAAGCCCATGGCTTTGTAGAACGCCAGGTCGTAGCTGCGCGTCTGCACCACCACCGGCATAGGCACGGCGTGGCCCAGGATCAGCGCCTGCTGGCGCGTCTCCAGCCGGGCCAGCACCTCCTTCAGCCCGGCCGCGCCGCTGACCCCCATCAACACGGCGCGGATGTCGTTCTCCTCGTCCAGCAGCGCCGTGACCCGCGTGCCGATCTGGCTCATCACCTCCGGGTCGATCTGGCTGGGCCGCTGATCGACGATGAAGAGGGTGACGTTGTACTTGCGCAGCTCGCGGGCAATCGTTCCGAAGATGGTGTGGCCGGCGATCTGCGGATCCAGGAACTTGTGCGCCTCCTCGATGGTGATCACCAGCGGCGTCGGCTCCGCGGCCTTGTTGCCGAAGGCGTTCTCCTTCTTCTCCACGTACTTCTGATGCAGCCGGCGGGTCAGGAAGTTGGCCACGAAGATGTAGGCGTCCAGCATGTTGCCGTAGCGGCCAAACTCCAGCACGATGTGGGTCTTGGCGTCCAGGTGCCTGAGGATGCGCTCCACCGAGTCGTCCAGCGCCTTGGGCTTGAGGAAGCCGTAGCGCTCGAAGCGCAGCAGCCGGCGGCGCAGCGCAGCCAGCGTCTGGAAGGGCTGGTTGGTCTCCTCGGCCAGCACCTGCAGGCCGCTCTTGGACTTGCCGGTCTCTGGGTCGAAGGAGGCCTGCTGTTCGAGCCATTCATCGCTCAGGAAATTAGCCAGCCAGGCGCGCTGCATGTGGCGGTGCAGGGCATAGATCGCCCCCACCTGCGGCTCGCTCAAATTGAGGATGCCTTGCAGCATCTCCAGGTCGTCCGGCTCCACCTGATCGTAGCCGATGGTGACGGTGTGGTCAGGGTTGGAGCCGCGGCGCCGGCTGGACTCGTCGTCCAAGGTGAAGATCTTGACCCGGCCGTCGGGGAAGATCTGCTTCAGCGCCTTGACCTTGGAGGTGGCGCCCTCGCTGCTGCCCTCCCAGCCATACTCGTTGTGCATGTCGAAGATCAGGTTGACCGCCACCCCTTCCTTGATGATGCCGGCCAGCAGCAGCCGGCTGAGGAAGGTCTTGCCGGTGCCGCTCTTGCCGAAGACGCCCGACGAGCGCTCCACCAGCCGCTCCAGGCTCAGCGTCACCTTGACGTCGGTCATCTCCAGCGGCTGGCCGACGTGGAAGAAGTGCGCGTCGCGTTCCGGGTCGTAGCCCTCCGCGCCGAAGACCTCGCTGACCTCCTCCTGGCTGGCCGGCCGCACCGGGCTGAAATGACCGGGCACCGTCTTGACCGGCCGCGGCTCGCCGCCGGCCTCGTCGTCCAGCGCCAGCATCGGGCTGAGATGCACCAGGCCAAAGGCGCTGACGCCCCGATGCACCGCGGCCAGGAAGTCGTCGCTCATGTCGGGCGGGTTGAGCATGAACTCCTCGCTGGCCGCGCCGAGCTGCACATCGGTGATCATGCTGAAGAAGCGCTTGCTCTGGCCGCGCACCACAACATAGCTGCCCACGGCCAGCTCCTCGGTGCTCACCTCGCGCTCCAGCCGCACCTCCAGCCCCTGGGAGAGCGAGCCGCCGATGACCATGCCCAGGCGCTGGGTGACGGCCTCTTGCTGTGGCCGGTCGCCGACCGAGCCGCCGCTGTGGCCGGTCTCTGACCGAGCCACGCTCGCCGAGCCGCCGCTGTGGCCGGTCTCTGACCGAGCCACGCTCGCGCTGGGCAGCGCGTCGAACTCGGCGTCGAAGCTGGTGTGGGTGACAGGTGGTTCGCTGGATGTGGTTGTAGTGGCCATGGACGTATCTCCGAATCGACTGTTGACATTGGTCCCTGAAGGTGCTATCATAGGGCAGGTGAGTTGACCGGGACCGTTGCCCGTGCCGACTCATGAGCCCAGAAAAAACCCTGCGGGTTTCTCCTGCCTCGCGAAAAGTCGCCGAGTGTGGCGGCCTGCCCCCTCCGTTGTCGAGGATCGGGCTAGCGAGGCAGGTTTGTTTTCTCAGCTAGTAAACTCCAGCACTTGCTGCATGTTGTCGGCGATATAGTCATAGGCATCCACATCACCCTTTGAGTCACGGCGCAAGATTGCTCCGGCAACCAGGTCTGCAATCTGAATCAGCGGTTCGCTCTTCGAACGTTTGACCTGAACACGCTTGAACTGACGCGGAATGCCGCGAATCGCCATGACCCGTCGCAGTTCATTGCGCACCCGGGCAGGCGAGCCGAACTCATCCAAAATCAATGTTGCGCCATAGTGGGCAGGCAAGTTCGCTTGCTGTCGAAGCGTGGCAAGCAACTGTCGCAGGGCGTCAGGATAAGCCGTGGCGATGATTGCAAACACAAAATAGCGAGAAGCCCCCTTCTCGCCGGATGGGATCGGTCGGTCTGCTGGCCCAGTCATCGTTGCTTCTCACTCTCGCCATTCTGCTCGCTGCTACCGCATCCGCTGCAAGATCCCATTCAGCCGCGCCGGCTCGCGGCTGAGCAGGCGGGCCAGCTCGCGGCCGGCCTGCTCCAGATAGCGCCGCGCCGCACTGGGATCGCCCTGGGCGGCCGCGGCCTGGCGCAGCGCGGCCGCGGCCAGCTCGTCGGCCGGCGCATCGGCTGCGCCCAGCACCGCGGCCAGCCAGTCCAGCCGCTGGCCAAACTGGCGCACCTGCTGCGCTGTGCAGATGGTCACCCAGCTCAGCGTGGCCGGCGGCTGCGGCGGCAGATGCTGATAGACCTGGCCAGCCCGGTCGCGGCCGCCCACCACCAGCACATTCACCTCCACCGGCACCTGACGGCGCTGGCGCTGATCCTGCACGTACTCCTCGCTCAGGTCGCCGGCCGCGATCAACTGGCGCACGAAGGGATCGTCGTCCACCCGCACGTCGTAGATCAGCCCATAGGCCGCGGATCCGTCGCTGCGCTCGGCCTGCACCAGCGAGCCGAAGATCGGCATCTCCTCTTCCAGGGTGCGGCAGCCGGCCGTGAAGCTGGCCGTGCTGGCCCGCAGCACCCGGCCCAGCGGCCGCGGGTTGTTGGTTGTCTCTGTCATCGTCTCACCTGCCGCCGACAAATCGTTTGGTGTTGGCCTTGGGCGACTCCTCGAAGCGCATCCCGCGGCGCATCATCTCGGTGCGCAGCATCTGCTCCAGCGAGGCCCGCTCCTGACGGGAAACCAGCGCCAGCTCGTGGGCGCGGGTCAGCAAATAGGGGTAGTGCAGCAGCCGGCAGTCGGACCAGACGGCCGCCAGCGCCTGCTCCAGCCGCGCCGGGTCGGCCGCGATCCACTGCGGCAGCTCGATGCGCGCCATGATCGCGTCCTTCTCCTCCGGCGGCGGGGCCGCGTCTTGCTCCTCCGGCCGCGGGGCCACGTTCATGTAGCAGAAGCAGATGCGGTGGCCGGCCGCGGCGAAGTTGGCGTTGATCTCAGACGTGGCTGCGAAGAGGCCGGTGCGCTGGCCGGGCAGCAGGTCCTGGAACAGTGCGGCGTCGCTCAGCCCGTCGTACTCACTGCGCTGGCGCAGCCGCTCCTTGCTGATCGCCTCCAGCGGCAACGCGGCCAGGGTCAGCAGCCGCAACACGTTGGCGCTGCGCGGCCGGTCCACATAGCCCAGCGGCACGGCATAGCTGGCCCGCAGGTCGTCCAGCGGCGCGGTGAACTGCTGCACCCGCTCGCGCTGGGCCGCGTCCTGCATCCTCTGCGGCAGCCAGGGCAGCAGCGGCCCATCGGCCAGCGCCACCACCAGGGCGTCCAAGTCGCCGCCCAGCTCTTCCCGCTCGCGGCGCGCCAGCGCGGCCAGCGTCTCCAGCTCGCGCAGATCGCGGCGCAGGTTCACCTCGTCCGCGTCGACGCGGTCGTGATCCTGCTCCTCCAGCGGGTCATCTACCGCCAGGCGCAGGATCGGCGCGGTGCTGACGGCTGGCGCGGCGCCGCTGCCCTGGCGCAGCACGATCGACCCGACGTTGGTCAGGTAGTAGAGGGCCAGCGCGTGGGTGTCGGGGTAGATCTGCGAGCCGTCGGTGGCCACCAGCGTGGCCGGTGCGCGCTGCGGCGGAACCTGGACGCGCTCGTCCAGCCGTGCGCCCAGCGGCTCGGCCCCGCGCCAGCTTTGATCCGCGTCCTGGGCTATCTGCAGCTTGGCCAGCAGCTCGTCGGTCACCAGGGCGTGATCGAGCAGTTGTTGGCGGGCGCGCAGGGTCCGCTCCCGCTGGTTGCTCTGCTGGCCCGCCAGCGCGCTGGCCATCTCGGCCACCTGTCCGGTCAATCGATTGAGCTCCAGCATGGCCGCCTTTCCCTCGAATCGTGTCGAACAAACATTCGGGCGCATTATACCGCAAGCGTCCGCGGTCGCCAAACGGCGCTTTCATTGGAATGCCATGAAAACACGGTTGACAAATCGGTGAGGCTGGCGTACAATCGGGTGCAACGAGTAACTCGGAATGGTGCGATGTGTGTGCGGGTATGTTGAATCGTAACTCGTAACGAGTAACTCGTAACCCGGAATGGTGCGATGTGTGTGCGGGAATGTTGAATCGTAACTCGTAACGAGTAACTCGTGACCCGGAATGGTGCGATGCGTGTGCGGGTATGTTGAATCGTAACTCGTAACGAGTAACTCGTAACCCGCAATGGTGTGCTGCGCGTGCGGTTATGACAGGGTTTGAATGACCAATAGGACACGTAACGAGTAACCCCCGTAACCCAGAAAAACACCCCGCGATTCCGGGTTACGTGTTACGTGTTACGAGTTACCCGTTACGGTTACATCTCACCGAGGTTTTGCACATAAAGGGGCTTGCCATGGCTCGCTTCCAGACTACAGTCGAAAGTATCTCCATCGTCGATGGGCACCGCCAGCCCAAGGCGCTCAACGTGCGCGCCGTGGAACCGGTGCCAGCGTCGCCTCAGGCCATCGCCAAGGGCAATCTCTATGTCCTGCTGGAGCTGGGCGGCGACATCACGGCCCAGCCCGCGGTCTATCGCCTGGTGCTGAATGCCATCCAGGGCGTCTACTACGACGCGGCCGGCGGCATCACCGGCGGCATTACCGAAGCGATCCTGTCGGCCCATCAGGCGCTGGCCGAGTACAACGGGGTCCATCCCGACGAGGCGCAACTGGGCGGGGTGAGCTGCGTGGTGCTGCGGGGCGAGGAGCTCTATTTGGGCGTCGGCGGCCCGGCCATGGTCTTGGTCGGTGCGTCCGACCGCGTCGATCAGTTCCCATCGGAGCTCAGCGAGGCGATCGCTCCCCTGGGCGGCCCCGATGCGCCGGTGGTGGAGCTGTTCCGCACCAGCGCCGAGGTGGGCACGCGGGTGGTCCAGTTGGCCAGCGAATGGGTGGCGCGCGTGCCGATGAACAAGCTGGCCACCACCGCGGCGTTGACGGACCAGACCACCATCGCCGAATATCTGGAGGCGGTGGCGCCGGAGCGGGCGGTGTTGAGCGCCTTGGTGACCCACATCGGACCACGCCTGGCTGCGACGGCTCCCGTCGCACCGGCTGCGGCTGCCGAACCAGCGGCCAGCGACGCGACGCCAGAGGAGGAGCTCTACCCCATTCCCCTGACCACCGGCGCGCCGGCCGAGACGCCCGAAGACGCTGAACCGGCCGCGCCGACCGCGCCGGCCGTGCCGCCGTCTGCGGCCGCGCGGCCGCGTCGAACGCGGCGCTGGCTCTGGCCGCTGCTCTTGCTGATCCCTCTGGCCATTGCCCTGGCCATCGCCATCGGCCTTTGGTGGCAACAGCGTCAGATGCAGACGCAGTTCGCTGGGCTGGTCAGCAGCGCTCAGGCCATTCTGCAGACCGCCAGCGATCCGGCTACACCGGCCGACGTAGCGCGCGTCCGGCTGGCCGAGGCGCAGGGCCAGGTGCAGCAGGCGCTGGGCTTGTTCCCCGACAGCACCGACGCAGCCGGCCTGGGCGCCAGCATTCAAACCAAGCTGGACGAGGTCAACCAGATCGTGCCGCTGTACAAGCTGGTCACCCTGCAGCCGCTGGGCGGCGCGGGCAGCGAGCCTGAGCAGTTGATCGTCCAGGGCAGCCGGGTCTTCGTGGGCGATATCGGCCTGGATCGGGTGACGCGCTACGGCCTGGACGAGGTCAGCGGCCTGATTCCGGAGACCGCCGGCAGCCTGGTGACCGAGCGCGGCCAGGTGCTGTCCGATGGCCAGGTGGTGGGGGAGCTGACCGATATCGCCTGGGGCGCGGCCGGCGGCGAGCGACGCAGCAGCAATCTGTTGATCCTGGACAGCAACCGCAACCTGATCGAGGTAGACGCGGCCACCGGGCTGAAGCCGTTGGCCGTCGCCGGCCGCGATCAGTGGGTGACGCCGCGCCTGACCGAGGGCTACAACGGCAACTTCTACCTGCTGGACTCTGGGTCTGGCAAGATCCTGCGCTATCAGCCCACGGCCGACGGCTACGGCAATCCGCCGGACAGCTATTTGGAGGGGGACGCGGCCATCGATCTGTCGCGCGCGGTGGATATGGCCATCGACGGCAGCATCTGGATCCTGTACAGCGACGGCACGGTGCAGACCTTCTTCCAGGGCCGGCAGCAGCCCTTCGTGCTGGAGACCCCGCCCGACAGCCCTATCTCCGGCCCGCGGGCGATCTACACCGGCTCTGCGGCCGGCGCGGCCCAGACGCTGTACATCGCGGACAGCGGCGGGGGCCGCATCCTGGAATACGACAAGAGCGGCAAATATCTGCGCCAGTTCCGGCCGGCCGACAAGACCGACCAGGAAAAGCTGCGCCGGATGACCGATCTGCAGGTGGACGAGCTGAACCGCACCTTCTACATCCTGGCCAGCGACGGTCTGTACCGCACCGACATTCCGGAGTGATCGCCTGGCCTGAGAAACCGAGAGACGCGGGGGAGGGCGGCGTTTGTGCTGGTCGCGTGGGCTGGCAGGAGCTGTCGTTGACCCAGCGATAGGAATTTGTCACGCTTCCAGCGCTGTGCTAGAATCGCCTTCATGACTGTCGAAAACCAAAACAAAGAGCAAAAACCTTCCGAGGCGCGCAGGCCTCGCCGTCGCCAGTTGGCGCGCGCGACGCTGTTGAGCGTGCTGTTGCTGGCTGCTTTCGTGGTCGTCTTCGGCTATGCCGCGCTGACGGTCTATCAATGGGCGCACGCGGCCGCGCTGGCGATCGCCTTGCCTGGCCAGGTCAGCCCCCCCAGCCTGGTGTTGCCAGCCCCAGCGCAGGCTGAGCTGCCTGCCAGCGCACCGGCGCTGGACCTGCCCGCGGAGGCTGCCCCCGCGGCCGATGCAGTTCAACCAGAAGCTGCGCAGCCAAGCCCGGCCGATCAGCGCATCACCATTCTGCTGTTGGGGGTCGATCAACGCCCCGACGACCCCAGCCCGCCCCGCACCGACAACATGATCGTCGTCACGGTGGACCCTGAGACCAGCCATGTGGGCATGATCTCGCTGCCGCGCGATCTGTTCGTGCCCATCCCAGAGTATCAGTACAGCGGCAAGATCAACACGGCCTATTACCTGGGCGAGGTCAACAAATATCCGGGCGGCGGCGGCGCGCTGGCCAAGAAGACGGTCAGCGAGTTCCTGGGCTATCCGGTCGATTTCTACGTCAAAATCAACTTCGACGGCTTCATCGAGGCCATCGACGCCATCGGCGGCGTGGATGTGGTGGTGCCCAAGACCCTCCACGACGAAGAATACCCCACTATCGACTACGGCATCGAGACCTTTCACATCGACGCCGGCCCGCAGCATCTGGACGGCGCGACCGCGCTGAAGTATGTGCGCACCCGCCACGCCGACGACGATTTCCAGCGTTCCAAGCGCCAGCAGCAGGTGTTGCTGGCCATCAAGGATAAGCTGGTCGAGAACAAGCTGCTGACCCCGGTGCGTCTGTTGGAGCTGCTGCGGGTGGTTTCCAACTCGGTGGACTACGACATTCCGGCCACGCGCCTGCCCAATCTCCTGGCCCTGGCCAGCCGTGTGCAGTTGGATCAGATCGAGCAACTGGTCGTCGATACCCGCTATGCCCAGGTCGATGCCAACAGCCGGTTCGGCTGGATTCTGGTGCCCAACCGCGAGAAGCTCCGCCCGGCCGTGGATCAGATCTTCCTGGCCCAGGCTGCACCCGCGGCCGAGGTGATCGACGTGGCCGCGCTGGCCCAGCAGCAGGCTCGCCAGCAGGCCGCGCTGGCGCGGCAGCAGGTGTTCAGCGGCTACCAGGCCCAGGGAGAGTTGCTGCGCCAGCAGCTTGGCGCGGAGGGCGCACGCATCGGCGTCTACAACGGCACCGGCGACCCCACGCTGACTGCCCGCGCGGCCGATTGGCTGCAACGCCAGGGCTACAAGGTGGTCGAGGCGAAGGAGGCCAGCCGCTCCGACTATCCCCGCACCGCGCTGATCACCTATGGGCAGACGCCGGTGGCGACCGAGGGACTCAAGGAGATGTTCGCCATCGCCAGCGCGAATATCTCAGTGGGCGACCGCAGCGCAGAGACCGATCTTGATCTGCGCCTGATCATCGGCCAGGATTTTTACCTGCTGGTCTCCAACTGAACCGCCAGCGTCACTGCTCAGGCCGATTCGACCAAAAGACTTCGGAGGTCTCGACTCCGGTTTTTTGAGATGACACCTGCGGCGACTTCCGAAGTCTTGGGCTGAGCAATTACCCGCTAGCTCACTTTTTTGCCGAGGGACCATGTACCAACGAATTCTCGTTCCCCTGGATGGGTCAGGCTTCGCGGAGCAGGCGTTGCGCCATGCACAGCAGATGGCTCAGCCTGAGCTGACGGAGATCCATCTCCTTTCAGTCGCGCCGCTGTTGGAGGATCAGAGCCTGGCCGTGGTCGATCTCTACCCCGTCTACGTCTATCGCGATTATCTGGTGGATCACAACGTGGAGATGGAGCGCATCAACGCCGAGCTGCAGGGATACCTGGAGCAGGTGAGCGCGCGGCTGCGGGCGGCTGGCCTGAAGGCGGTCTCCTCCATCCGTTTTGGCCAGCCGGCCGATGAGATCATCGCCTATGCGGCTAAGGCCAAATGTGACCTGATCGTCATGTCCACCCATGGCCGTTCGGGCATTGGGCGCTGGGTCTATGGCAGCGTGGCCGACAAGGTGTTGCGCAGCTCGGCCATCCCGGTGCTGTTGGTGCGCGCCAAAGAGGCCAGCGGCAATCCGACATCGGCCTGACGTGGGCGCAAGGCTCTTGAAAGGCACAATGGCGACGCCATCAAAAACCGGGCTTCCTCTTGGAAGCCCGGTTTCTTTTTTCATTTGTAACTGCTCGGCCCAAGACTTCGGAAGTCGCCGCAGCACTCAAAAGGACGCAGTTTCGGGTGCAAGGCCAGGTTCAACCCTGATGCGGCGACTTCCGAAGTCTTTCGGTCGCACCGGCCTGAGTAGCAACTTTCTTTTTTGTGTCAGATTTTGGCTCGCTCCGCAGCCTGGTTCATCATCGCCTGTTGGAAGTTGCGCACCTCCTCCGCCCGGCCCGGCCAGCGCAGCACGTAGCGGCCATCGCCGTGCAGGTCCCAGGCCAAGCGATTGTCGGCCAGCGCCTCGTGCAGGTTGGCGATCAGTTGCCGTTGCAGCGCCGGATCCTCCACCGGCACGATCAGCTCCACCCGTTCGTCGAGGTTGCGCCCCCGCCAATCGGCGCTGCCGATGAAGGTGTACGGGGCGCCGTTGTTGTAAAAATGAAAGACGCGATCGTGCTCCAGGAAGCGGCCGAGGATGCTGATCACCCGGATGTTTTCACTGATGCCAGGCAGGCCGGGCCGCAGCCGGGAATGGCCGCGGATGATCAGATCGATCTGCACGCCAGCCTGCGACGCCCGGTACAGCTCCTGAATCAGCGGCACGTCGTCCAGGGCATTCATCTTGGCGATGATACGGCCGTTGCCGTGGCGGCATTGATAGTCGATCTCCTGCTGGATCAGCCGCAGGAAGGTGTTGCGCATGGCGCGCGGAGCCACGATGGCCCGCCGATAGCGCTGATCAGGGGCGTAGCCGGTTAGCGAGTGGAACAGATTGACGATATCGTAGCCCAGGTCGGGGGAGCAGGTGAACAGGCCCAGGTCGGTGTACAGCTTGGCGGTCTTGGGGTGATAGTTGCCAGTGCCCATATGGCAGTAGATGCGCAGTCCGTCCAGCTCCTGGCGCACGACCAGAGTCGCCTTGCTGTGCGTCTTCAGACCCACCACGCCGTAGGTCACATGAACGCCGGCGTTCTCCAGGCGCTGGGCCCATTCGATGTTGTTGGCCTCGTCGAAGCGGGCTTTGACCTCCACCAGCGCGGCTACCTGCTTGCCCCGTTCGGCCGCGCGCGTCAGCGCGGCCACGATGGGCGACTCATAGGAGGTGCGGTAGAGCGTCTGCTTGATGGCCACCACCCTCGGATCGTCCGCCGCCTCCTCGATAAAGCGCTGCGTGCTGGCCGCAAACGATTCGTAGGGATGATGAACCACCAGGTCCCCTTGACGGATGATGTCGAAAATGGTCTGACTGTCCTTGGTCTGTCCTTCCTGAGCCAGGCGCGTCGGGATCACCGGCTCCCAATGCTTGTAGCGCAGCTTGGGCAGGTCCAGGTCGGCCAGTTGGAAGCAGCCGGTCAGGTCCAGCAGGCCAGTCACTTCGACCACCTGGGCGGGCGTCATCTCCAGCTCGCGCGTCAACAGGCTGCGCACATACTCCGGCATCCCCTGATCCACCTCCATGCGCACCACGCCGGCGAAGCGCCGCTCGCGCAGCTCGGCCGAGATCGTCGCCAGCAGATCCTCCGCCTCCTCCTCGTCGCGGCGCACGTCGGCGTTGCGGGTGATGCGAAACGGGTGGACGCTGAGCAGGTCCATGCCGTGGAACAGCTCGCTGGCGTTGTGCATGATCAACTGCTCCACCGGCAGATAATAGCGCCGGTCATCGCCGGTCGTGCCTGGCAGCCGCAGCCAGCGCCCATGGTTCATGGGCACCTTCAGGCGGGCAAAATGGGTCGTGCGCCACTGCGGATGGCGCAGCAGAATGGCCAGCGACAGGCTCAGGTTGGAGATGAAGGGGAAGGGATGGCCAGGATCCACCGTCAACGGCGTCAGAATCGAATAGAAATGGGTCTGGAAATACTTGCGCAGCATATAGCGCTGCTCGATGTTCAGATCGTCGTAGTCGCAGATCACCACGTCGGCCTGATCGGCCAGCGCTGGCTTGAGCTCCCGCTCCCAGGTCGCGGTCATGGTCTGGTGCATCAGCCGGGCAGCCGGGCGGATCAACTCCAGTTGTTCCTCTGGGGTGCGCCCATCGGGGGTCAGCTTGCGCACGCCGGCCGCCTTCTGGCGCTTCAGACCGCCGACGCGCTTCTGGTAGAACTCGTCCAGATTGCTGGCAGTGATCGCGGCAAAGCGCACCCGTTCCAGCAGCGGGGTGCGGGCGTCCAGCGCCAGCCACAGCACGCGCCAGTTGAAGTCGAGCCAACTGAGCTCTTGGTTGAAATAGAGCGACGGATCGTCCAGCGCAAACTGGTCTGGCACGAGCTGCGGACAGACCGCGCAAGGGATGGTGAAGGCCGGCGCGGCCTGCCAGGCGACGGCGTCGTCAGTGGCCAGCGCGTCAGCCGGGGCCTCCGGGCTGTTCACCGCGCGCTCCGGCGGCTGGCTCACAGACTCGGCTTCTGGCTCCTGGCCATCCGGGTTGGCCCGAAGTTGCCACGCGCCGTCTGTGACACCGGCTCCAGCCGCGCCGCCGGCCAAGTCCGCCGTCCACCCTTCGACGCCTTGATCGGGCGCAATCTGCTGGACAACGACGTTGCTTTCTCGTTCCAATTCGTCGGTCATCGTGGGGGCAAGTGGTTCAACCATGAGGACTCCAGAAACAGGGGTAATTTGTGGCCAGTCTTTGGCAGGTCGGGACACAACCTGGGCATACTTTACCAGCAGTTGCCTTGCCTGTCAATCGATGTAACCGCAGGACTGACACTCCTGGGATTAGCTGCGGCGACGGGCCAGCCGTCCGGCGTAGATGCAAAAAGGCGGAACTGAGCTTTCAGTTCCGCCTTTGACGCAGGACTGCCAGTCCTCGGAAGGACTGGCAGTCCTCTGTGTTCCCCGCAGGACTGCCAGTCCTCGGAAGGACTGGCAGTCCTCTGTGTCTCCGCAGGACTGCCAGTCC
>JAJTXO010000120.1 GCA_021463315.1 Caldilineales bacterium
CAGAAGCTTGACCTCCCGATGGAAGAGGTGCTGAGCGTTTCAATCCCTCTCCAGGGATTAGCTTCATTCGGGGAAAACAAAAACGTGCACAAGCTCAGCCCACCCCGACCAAAGTTTCAATCCCTCTCCAGGGATTAGCTTCATTCGGGGAAGCCATCGGGCTAGTCTTCGCCCTTGTGTTACCCACCGTTTCAATCCCTCTCCAGGGATTAGCTTCATTCGGGGTAGGAGGTACTAATGAAACAAGTTTTCACAGCCAGTGAGTTTCAATCCCTCTCCAGGGATTAGCTTCATTCGGGGGGACCGCTTCGTCGGACCCTCCCTCAGGGATTATGCGCGTTTCAATCCCTCTCCAGGGATTAGCTTCATTCGGGGGCTGTAGCAACGGAGTCTATGTTACCCGGTTGTGGTGGGTTTCAATCCCTCTCCAGGGATTAGCTTCATTCGGGGCAAAGGGGTTTTGTATAGGGTAATAAGCTTTACACAAAGTTTCAATCCCTCTCCAGGGATTAGCTTCATTCGGGGCAGGGGTGTCCAGCCACCCCTCATTCTCGGCGTCAATCGTTTCAATCCCTCTCCAGGGATTAGCTTCATTCGGGGTGGAGGCACTTGAATGGGCGCGGCTCGTCACGAAGGTAGGTTTCAATCCCTCTCCAGGGATTAGCTTCATTCGGGGCTGATGCCGTCCTGGTGGGTCTGGCTTGCGGTCTTGGTGGGTTTCAATCCCTCTCCAGGGATTAGCTTCATTCGGGGGTTCGAGGCATCTTGGGACTAGGATAGAACGTAATGGGTTTCAATCCCTCTCCAGGGATTAGCTTCATTCGGGGGGGCAATTAGGCCGAGGCCGACAAGAATCACATGTTTGGTTTCAATCCCTCTCCAGGGATTAGCTTCATTCGGGGCCAAATTCTTGGGTTGCCGTTGGGAGCGCCAGTAACTGGTTTCAATCCCTCTCCAGGGATTAGCTTCATTCGGGGGTAAAAAACAAGCCCGGCCTTGGATGGCTGCCCCCGAGTTTCAATCCCTCTCCAGGGATTAGCTTCATTCGGGGTGGTGAAACTGTGGCGGCAGGTGGGGTCCGTATGGGTCGGTTTCAATCCCTCTCCAGGGATTAGCTTCATTCGGGGGAAAGAAGTTTTCACAGCGAGAGAAATCGGGCCTCTTGGTTTCAATCCCTCTCCAGGGATTAGCTTCATTCGGGGGTGTTACCCACCGTGAGGGGTTTTCTCACGGAGATAGGTTTCAATCCCTCTCCAGGGATTAGCTTCATTCGGGGCAAGTCATTCACGCTCCCTGCTGGAGCGAGATGGACCACGTTTCAATCCCTCTCCAGGGATTAGCTTCATTCGGGGGCCTGTTTGTCCGTCCTGCCAAAATCGCGCTGATTCGTGGCGATGCGCTTCCATGCACCGCCGTGCAAACGGTTTACGAGGCAGTGGTTCGAGGAGCCATTTTTCCTGCATTTCACACCTTCCCGACAGCCCGTTGGCGCTGCGCCGACTCGCCGAATGACGCCTGGGCACGTCTATGCGCTGCCATGCGCATTCTGCGGGGCGGAATCAAGTTTCCAGCGCCAGTTTGATGCCCGTCGCGTTTCGGCGTATACTCCAGACACCCGATAGTATAGCCGATTCCAGCTTCACTGTCAACGTACGCCGCCGGAGTAACCCGTCCCGTGCAATTAGCCGAATGCCTTCACCGCACGCCTGTGCGCACCTTGCTGGCGCTTTGTCAGGCCAATGGCTTCACCTGCCCTTCGCGCGCACCCAAGGCCGAGCTGGCCGCCTGGCTGCATGTCCGCCTCGCTAGCCGCTGCCGGCCGGCCTACCTGGCCCAGTTGCCGCAAGATCAGGCGACCTTGTTACAGGCGCTGGCCCAACTACCAGCACCTGTGCCATGGGCCCAGTTCGAAGCCCGCTTCGGCCAAATCCGCGACTATCGACCCTGGCGCCAGGACGCGCCCCGCCACCCCTGGCGCGCGCCGGTCTCGGCTGCCGAAGCGCTGTTCTACCGCGGCCTCATCTTCGTGATCCAGGCCACCGGCCAGCCGCCGCACGTTGCCCTGCCAGATGAAGTCGCCGCGCTCTTGCGCCAGCCCCAGCCGGCCGCGCCTGACTTTGCCCCCGCCCCGCCTGTAGCCCGCGCGCTGCTGGACCTGGCCCTGCTGCTGGCCTATCTGCAGCAGGCCGACGTGCGACCCCTGCACGGCCGCTGGCTCAGTCCTCAGCACTGCCAGCGCCTGGGCGCTTGCCTGACGCCGCCATTGCCAGCGGGCCGGCTGCCCAGCCAGCGCCACAGCCCGCGTTTGGCCTTCGCCCACTATCTGGCCGAGCGCTTGCAACTGGTAACCGTTGCGGCCGGTCTGCTCAAGCCCAGCCCCACCGCCCTTGCCTGGCTGGAGCAAAGCACCGCGGCTCAGCTCGGCGCCTGCTGGCAGACCTGGCTGGCGCCCGACGACGCCAACCGCGATCTGTGGCGTCGTTTTCGCATGCCCGGCTACACCCTGCGTGATCCCACTGGCTTCGCCCGCCGCGTCGTCGGCCACCTCGCCCTGGCCAGTTGGGACGACTTGTCTGATCTCCTCCCCTGGTGGGAGCGCGAGCAGGCGCACGACCACGTCGTGCAGGACTATGTGCAGGATATGCTTCGCGGCCCGCTGGCTGGGCTGTCTGCCATCCCCGACGAGGCTGATCTGTCTGCAGCCCGGCCGCCGGCACTCACTGCCATCGGCGCTTGGCTGGCCGCCGGCCACCCAACGCCGCTGTTGCCAACACCGCAACCCCTCAGGGCCAGCGACGATCTAGCCCTGGTCCTGCCTGCCGTTGCACCCCCCATGTTGGCGGCGATCCTCAGCCTCGCTTCCTGGACCGAGCTGGAGCCCGGCCCGCGTTTGCGCTTCACACCTGCCTCTCTGGCGCGCGCGATCGGCCAGGATCAGTCTTTGTCCGGCCTCTGGACCTTGTGTCAGCGCTTCGTTGCCCAGCCCCTCGGCCGGTCGCTGCAAGCGTCACTGCAAAGCTGGGCCGACCAACAACGCTGGGTCGAGTTGCGCCCTGCCCTGCTCCTACAAGCCTCTTCATCGGCCGATTTGAACGAGCTCTGGGCCGACCGCTCCGTGCGCCGGCGTCTGGGCCAACGCCTTGTCGGCGACCAAGCCAGCGTTCGCTCGGCTGACCCGACGCAGTTGCAGCGCGCCTTGGCCGCCCGCGGCTATACTGTGCGCACCGCTTCTAGCCCGACCGACAGCACGCCCGCTCTCCGCACGGGCGACCGTTGGTGGCTCTACACAGCCGGCCTGATCCAGCGCGTGTTGGCCGATCGGCTTGGCCTGGCTGCGCTACCTGGCGCAGTGCTGGCCGGCTTGCAGGCAACCCTCGGTCCGGCCGAGCAAGCCGCCGCGCAGGCGGCCGCCGCGGCTGCCAGCGCGGCGCTCCAGGCAGCCATCGATGGGCCGTCCGATCAGCCACCCCACCTGCCGCCCGATCAGATTGAACAACTGCTCCTGGACGCTCTACAGGCCGGCGCGGTGGTTCAGATACTTTACTGGTCTCCCTGGCAAGGCGAGACCACCCAACGCTGCGTCCAGCCCCTCGCCCTCCAATGGCGCGGCGACCATCGCTATCTAATCGCCCACTGCCACACCGCCAACGCCCAACGCACCTTCCGCCTCGACCGCATCCTCGACCTCGCCGTATCGAAACCGCTCTGCGCCGTACCCCGGCCCGCCACGCGGGTGCACGGGTTGAGACCCGCCACCCCACCCCTCCACCCGTCGCGCCTGGCCCAGACCCTGCGTCGTCTTCTGGCCCACCCCGGCGAACAGGGCAAACTCGGCCAGCGCGTTGACCACGCGGCAGTAGACCGGATCCTTGTGCAGCAGCCGAAACTGACAGTCACCCACGAATCCGTTGAACTGGTGGCCGCCATAGGGGACCACCTGGGTCGCCAGCTCGTAACGCTCGGCCGCGATCTGGCCAGCGATGAACTCGTCTATCTGGGCCGGCAGCGCCGTGGCGCAGAAGGCCTCCCACTTGCGGGTCAGGCTGCCAAAGACGCTGGTGGGCAGCGGGAACAACAGATTCATATCGCCGGTGCGGAAAGTGGTCGCCGACGCGAAGCGCAGCGTCACCCGGTCGGCCGGCGACGCCTCGGCCAGCAACGCTTGCTCGGTGGCCACGCGCGCCCAGCCCTGCGATTGCTCCGGATCGGCGCTGATCGCCTCCAGCGCGAAGGGCTTGCCGTCGATCTCCACCGGAGCTTGTTCGACCAGCTTGCCCAGCAGCACATGGCCCAAAGCGTTGAAAGTCTCATCGGTCAGCACCGTGTAGCGCACGCGGTAGAGCTCCTCCGGCGTGGCGCAGAGGCTGCCGTGATGACGCACCAACCGCCCGCGCAGCATCGAGACGGTGAAAGGCTTGGGGCTGATGTCGCTGTGCAGCGCATTGGCCAGGTGCGGGTCGTTCTGGCTGATCAACCGCAGCAGCAGGCCGTGCAGCGAGCGACCCAGCGTTCGACCCAGCGGCGAGATCTCCAGTGGGCGCAGGTGGACGATGAAGCTGGCGAACATAAGCTTAGGGCCTCCGCTCCAGATAAAAGGACAGGTCGGCCAGAACAACGGTAGCCACCAACGCCGGCGACGGCCCGGCGCCCTTGAGGAAGGCATCGAGGAAACTGACGCGTTGTGTCATGAGGTGCGATTCCTCCTTGCTGCCTCGCGCAGCGCTTGCAGGTCCAGGATCTCCGCCACCTCGAACTGGCGCGGCAGCGAGCCGGCCAGAGGCTTGGTGCGCACCACTGGGGGGAAGTAGCCCATGCGGCCATGCAGCTCGGCCAGCAGCGCCGCGGCGATGAAGTTCAGCGACGGCAGGATCACCAGGATCGGCTCCCCCTGCCACTGGGCCGGCGTCAGGTCGATCTGCGCCAGCAGGCTGGCCAGTTGCGCGCCGAAAGGCTGCTGCTCGTCGAACTGCGGCATAGCCGCCAGCTCGCGGTCGATCGCGCGGCCCAGCAGCGCCTCGATCTGCTCGCGCTGCGGGTCGGTGAGAGGGTGAGAGAAGTTGAGTAGGATCATGGCGAATCAGGCAACAATCACGTCTTGAGCGGTAAACAGATGGATGGCATCGTCGTCACCAGATGCGGCGGATATTTGGCCGAAACTCCGGGCAAAAAAGGCATACTGTACGTCCCAGCGCGATGAGTCGCCTCGCAGCCAGAGCAAGCCTTTTTCGACCAAGGCGTCCAGGTCGCGCGTTGTGACAGGGGTGCTGCGCCAGCGCGCCTCACCGAAAACAACCCGGCGCTCGCTGCGATTGACCCCCACCACATCGACCTGTGCCCCGGCGGCTATCCAGATAAGCTAGTTCCCGTTGGCGGTTGATTAGCATCAGCAAACCTCAAGTGTAGCGTGGCGGCATATTGTCCACAAGTGTATGCCGCCAGAATACACTTGTCAAGCCAGCCATAGTCGCTGGCAGGTGCTGGGTCACTGTCATAGCTCCCAGCAAGCAGGCAACACGCCGGTGTAGATTTCCATGCAGACCCTCGCGAAAGCCCCAGCCGATGTCGCGCGTGTCGCCGATGATGGCTGGGAAGCGGGACTGCAACGGCTCGACCAGGTGGAGATGGATGGACATGAGCGATCCGGCCGTTGCCTTGAATTCATAGTTTCAGTGCTTCACGATTTCTAGCGCACGCAAAGGCGCAAAGGCCGCAAAGGCCGCTACCGGGGTCGAGACTTCCGAAGTCTGCGCAGGTTTGTTCAAAACGGGTTCACAGTCCATAAGACTTCGGAAGTCTTCCCCAATCTATTGAGGTGATACCATTTTTGGCGTCTTGGCGTGCGAATCGTGAACTGCTGAGTTTGGCAGTCCGGGTCCACAGTGACGCCGGCCTTAGCCAGCTCACCGAGAAGGCGGCTGCCAGGAAAGCCGACTTGGGCAAGTGTGGCGACAGAGGATGGGTGTGTCAAGCGACGTTGGCCGTGGGGCGGAGGCGTCGCGCCGGGTTATCTCGTCAGCCGCGCCGGCATCGGCGAGCAGCCGATGAGGTGGAGGAGGGTGGTCATGGGGCGTGGTTCATTCAGGCAACGGCAGCTCGTTCAGCCGCTGGCACAGGCTGCCGATCATGCGTTCCAACACCTCAGCCTGCTTGGCGTCGGGGCGCTTGCCGGCGTGCAGCAGGTCGTTGCGGGCATGGCCCACTTCCTCGTAGAGCTTGAGCGCCTGGGCGATCTTGGGAATGCTGCGCAGGCTGCGCCCACTGGACAGCGCGGCGTCGGCAAAGGCGCCAGACCCGGCTTGCCGTTGCCAGTTGGCGCGTCCCAGCGTCTGCTCCATCTCTTCTCGCAGCGCCTTGTCCAGCACGGGGCTCATGGCCGCCTGCATCAGCGCCCAGGTGATGATCCACTCCCGCGCCACCGCCATGGCCTGCACGAACTGTTTGCGCTCCAGATACCAGAAGACCATCCTCCGCTCGCGCGCCAGCAGATCGACAGGATCGCGGCTTTGATCGGCGCGGCTCAGGCTGAGAGGGGCAAAGGCATCGGTCACCGACTGGGCCAGCGGGATGAAGGGCCGGGCGTGGGCTTGCAGGCTTTGCGTTGCATCCATCAGCCGGGTTTGCAGGGTGCTGCTGGCCTCCATGGCCTGGGCCGGCCGGATCAGCCGCAGCGCCAGCGACACATCGTCCAACGCCTTGGCCGCCTGTCCCAGCCGCATGGCGTCCGTCTGCAGCGCCTTGTCGGCCTGTTGCTGCTGATAGGCGGGGCGCGCCGAGCGCAGTTGCTGCGCCAGGTCATGCGCGTCGCCGAAGCGCACAAAGCGGTCAGCCGCGATCATCCAGTCCAGCAGATCGACGAAGTGCGTCATGTCGATCACCGGCGCGCGGTTGGGCGTCACCGACTGGTCGCGCGCCTCGAAGTTGCCGTAGAGCACCGCCTCCAGCCGGACATGCTTCACCACCCGCAGATAGGCCGCGGCCAGGAAGGAGAGGAAGGGCAGCGAGCGGAAGCCGTGGGTGATGTCGAAGATCACCGGCTCGTCCGCGTCCACGTGATCCACCACCGCCTGGAAGACCTGCCAGAGCTGCGCCTCGTCCCGGCCGTCGGGGATATCCACCGGCAGCAGGCTGGCTACGTGATCTTCTGCCAGCGGTTGGAAGGCGGCCCAGTGCATCTCGCGGGCGTCCTTGGTAACGAACACCCGCATCTCGCAGTCCGGGTAGAAGCGCGCCAGCGCCGCGCCGCAGAACGGCGCCGTGTGCTCGCGCCCGTCGGGCATGACATAGGTGGTCTCGTACGCCCTCGCCGCGCCGAGGAAGGTGAGGAGTTTCATGGCGGTTCCTGGTCTGCGGCGTTTCTGGCCCTACTGCTTCTTGGCTTTCGCCAACAACGGCAAGCCTGTGTCGCCTGTCGACTCTTCCAACGGCAGGTTGGGGCCAGCCTTCTCTGGCTTGGTGGACTTGACCTTGTTGGCCACGAACCACTCGAAGTTCTTGCCCTCCGGGTCGGGTCTGGGTTCCGTGCGCGGATAGTGAATGTGGCTGGGCTGGCCTGTTTTCGGCGCGCTCAGGAGCGCGGTCAGATCGCGAATGTTGTCCAGATCGCGCAGAGGATGCCTGTAACGATCTTGCATCGCGCGCTCGAAGCGCGCTAACCAATCGCCGCGCTGGGCCGGCTGGGCAGTGCGCCATCCCGACGCGTCCACAGAACGATAGCGCTCTTCCACGTCCAGCAATTCGACCTTGTCCACCTCGATCTTCACGCTGCCAAATCCCAGTGGCTTGGCGTAGCCCAGGCGATGGACGCAGCCTTCGTTGTTCAAGCTCAACGTCCATAGCAGCGCGCCCAGCTCCACCGGCGCCAGATTGTGGAAGTCGATCGAGAACTCAAAGACGTTGCCCGGCGTTCGCACCCCGCGCACGCTGCGGTTCTGATGATCCTGACGTCTCTCAGCGCGTTCGTACTCCAGCCGATTGAGCGCCGCGCCGTGATGGCGATAAACCTTGCGCCCGCGCAGCTCATTCGGGCCGTCGTAGCCTAAGGTTGTCGCTGCGCCGGGCTTCTTTCGTTCGTCCTCGCTCCATTCTCCCTCCTTCTTACGCAGGTAGAACAGCGTCGTTGTGGGCTTGGGTTCGCCCAGGATGGCGAGCGGTAATTCCGCATCGTAGACACCCTTGTCGCCATCCTCGGTCAGGGTGGCATGGCTGAAGCGCACCCGCCCGGCGTAGGCGACGCGCGCACTGCGGTTTTCATCGCGCGTGGCTTTTACCCAGCCAAAGACCCGCGAGGCGATGTCGAGTTGGTCATAACGCTCGCTGGGCTTGAGGTGGTCGGGCAGCAGATCGCCGATGGAATGGCGATAGCGTAGGCGGGGCACCTTCACCAGGCTGATGTCGAGCACCTCCTTGTCACCTTTATCCAATCGCACATAGACCAGATCGCCGACTGTTAGCTGTCGATGCTGATACTTCGTGGCAAACTGGCGGGTCTGATCCTCGATCTGCTCCTTCAGAACGGCGTTGTAATCTTCCATGCGCTGCCAGTCGAACGCAGCACGTGGAGCCTTCTGCTGACCTTGCGGATAAAAGAAGAAGCGTTCATTCTTCGTAACCGTTCAGATATAGGTAATTGTGGCAGGAAATGGCCCGAATGGGTCATTGACAACTTGCAGCAAATCGGCGAGAATGTCGGCATGAGCATCGA
>JAJTXO010000121.1 GCA_021463315.1 Caldilineales bacterium
TACGATATGGAGTTGATCGTGCGGCTGAGCAACCCGCCGGAATGGAGCCGGGCCGCGGGCGACGCGGGCGGCACCTTTGCGCCGCCCGACGACCTGGCCGACTACGGCGACTTCGTGCAGGCCGTGGTGGAGCGCTACAAAGGGCGGGTGCGCTATTACCAGATCTGGAACGAGCCCAACATCTACCCGGAGTGGGGCGAGGCCGTCATCTCCCCGGAAGCCTACGTCAAGCTGTTGAAGGTGGGCGCCGAGCGGGCGCGGTCGGCGGATCCCGACGTGGTGATCATCTCCGGCGCGCTGGCCAGCACCATCGACCTGGATGGCATCCACGTGGCCAGCCATAACTTCAACGACCTGACCTTCCTCCAGCGCATGTACGACGCGGGCGCGGCCCCCTACTTCGACGTGCTGGCCATGCAGGGCTATGGCCTCTGGTCTGGCCCCACCGACCGGCGCATGAACCCGCGGGTGATCAACTTCAGCCGGCCGCGCCTGGTGCGCGATGTGATGGTGCGCAACGGCGACGCGGGCAAGGCGATCTGGATCAGCGAGATGAACTGGAACGCCGTGCCGGACGCCATCGCCGACAAACGCTACGGCCAGGTGACGCCCGAGCAGCAGGCTGCCTATCTGCCCATGGCCTACACGCGCCTGCAGGCCGAGTGGCCCTGGCTGGGGGTGGCCAACACCTGGTACCTCAAGCGCGCCACCGACGCCTGGGAGCAGAACGACCAGCCCGAGGCCTATTTCCGCCTGCTGGCGCCCGACTTCACCCCCCAGCCGGTCTACGACAGCATGGTCGCCTACACGGCAGGCATCACCCCCACGCTGTACGCGGGCAATCATCAGGAGGGTCACTGGGCGCTGAACTATGGCGGGCAATGGCAGACCGTGGACGATGACGCAGCCGTGTTGGGCCAGTTCATGCAGACCAGCGACCCGCAGGCCGCGCTCTCCTTCCAGTTCCAGGGCAGCGATTTGATTCTGGTTGCGCCCAAGGGGCCGGGCCTGGGCCGCTGGATCATGGAGGTGGACGGCCGCGAGCGGGCGCGCATCGATCTGGAGGCAAAGGAGGCTGCGCCAGCCCGCCCCGTCACCGTGGTGCGCAGCATGAGCGCAGATCAGCCGCACCAGGTCGTCATGCGACCGGAGCTGGATGGAGAAGGGGAGATGATGGGCCCCGTAGCGGTCGATGCCTTGATCGTGCAGAACCGCAATATGGTGTGGGTCAACGGGCTGTACTGCCTGGTCACGCTGATCTTTCTCGCTGTCGCCGGCTACATCTTCTACCTGTGGCAGGCCAGCAAGCGGAGCATCCCCCAGCAGGCAGGGTGGGAGGAATAGACGTCCAGCTCAGGCAGGCATGCCGACGACCTGAACGTTGATCTGGCTGCGAACCATCAATGACCCAGCGTCCAGCATGTTGTCGATGGCATCCAGCGTGGTGGCGTGATAGTAGCGCTCGCCGCACTCGCGGCAGACCTCAGCCTCGACATCCTCCACCAGGTAGAGCTTGCCTAAGTGCCAATGCGTCTTGCGAACCCGTTTCTTGCCCGTTTGGCCGCCACAGAACTCACAAATCATAGTCAATCTCCAGAGCATATACCGTAATGATCAACAAGTCTTCAAGCGCATGGTACCGGCAGACAACTTGGATCACTCTACCATCCCTGGCCGGTCCCTCAAGTCGGTACCGTGTTCCGCGTGCATCGTGAGTCAGACGTTTTTCTATATGACCACGCAGAATGCAACTCTCAACGTCACGGCGTTCTAACCTGTCCGCCCACATCTCCTCTTCAGCATGCGCAGACAGGTAGTACCTGCGATCGATGATGAGCTGACGCATCCGTTGCAATGCTGCCATTGGTCAATTCCCTTCGTTCGAACAAACCGCATTATAGCCCAGGTCCGATCTTTAGCCAAGAGCTAATGCGTCGTCGTCACGGCTGACGCTGCGTTGACTATGCTGCTCATCTAGGCTATACTGTTTCCACCTATGACCGCACCCACCCGCCGCCAACGCGGCTCCGCCCATACCCTCCTGCTCTGGCTCGTCATGCTGCTGGCCGCGGGCCTGCGCTTCTTCCGCATCGGCTATCAAAGTCTGTGGGCCGACGAGGGCAACAGCGCGGCCATGGCCGGCCGCAGCCTGGCTGAGATCAGCGCACGGGCCGCGGCCGATATCCACCCGCCCGGCTACTACTGGCTGCTCAACCTGTGGAGCCGCATCTTCGGCGACAGCGAGGCCGCGCTGCGCTCGTTGTCGGCCCTGTGGGGCATCCTGCTGGTCTGGCTGGTCTATCAGATCGTCAGCCGTCTGTTCGACCGGCGCACCGCGCTGATCGCCGCCTTCTTTGCCGCGATCAACCCCTTCCTGATCGCCTACAGCCAGGAAGCGCGCATGTACAGCCAGTTGGCCGCGCTGGCCGCGCTGCTCTTCTATGGACTGGCGCGCTATGTGCTGCACGAATCGATCGTCCTGCGCGCCGATGGGACCGGCAAGACCATCTCCTTCTCTGGTCTGGCCACGGGGGTGATTCTCTTTGCCGCAGTGGCGGGCCTGTATACCCACTACACCTTCCCGGTGCTGATCGGCGTAGCCACGCTGCTCTACGGGCTGTGGCTCTACAACTCCCGGCGGCGGGGCTTCGTGCGCGTGCGGCTGATGCACTGGGCTATGCTGCTGATCGTCATGGCCTTTTTCTATCTGCCCTGGATCGGCACCGCCGTGGAGCAGTTGAGCAGTTGGCCGCGCAGCGGGCAGACGGCATCCCTGAACGATGCGTTGTCCCAGGTGCTGGCGGTGCTGGCGCTGGGCCCAGTCAGCCCCATCGAAGCGGGCAGCGCCTGGCTGGTGGTCTTCCTGGCGCTCTTCATTCTGGGGCTGTGGCCCTGGGTGCGAGCCAACGGCCGGCGGGCGCATTGGCTGAGCTGGGGCCTGCCGCTGCTCTGGCTGGCCGCGCCGGTGGCGTTGGTGCTGCTGGGCGGGCTGTACAAGCCGGCCTATCTGAAATTCCTGCTGGTAGCCGTCGCGCCCTTCACCATGCTGCTGGGCCGCGGCGTCACCGGCTTCATGGAGGCGCTGGCGCGTGGGCGCCGCGGCAACGCCGCGCCGGCCGCGCGCAGCCGTCGGCGCAACCAACAGGCCCGGCCAGCCCCGGCCGCGACGCAGCCGGCGCTTCCCAGCCCGGTGAGCCGCCTGCTGGCCGCGCTCTGGGTGGCCGGCGCGCTGACGCTGGTCAGCATTCCCTCAGGCATCAGCCTGGCCGCCTACTACTTCGATCCCGCGGCCGCGCGCGATGACTACCGCGCGGTGGTGGCCTACATCAGCGCGGTGGCTGGTCCCGATGACGCCGTGATCCTGAACGCCCCCGGCCAACGCGAGGTGTTCGACTACTACTACCGGGGCGATTTGCCGGTCTACAACCTGCCAGGGCAGCGCCCGCCCGACGAGACGGCCACGCTGGCGCGGCTGGCAGAGATCGCTGACCAGCACCCCCACCTGTACACGCTCTTCTGGGCCACCGAGGAGAGCGATCCGGACGGGCTGGTTGAAAGCTGGCTGGGCGCGCACGCCTACAAGGCCGAGGATCGCTGGCAGGGCAATATGCGCTTCGTGATCTACGCCACCCAGCAGCCGGGCGACGACTGGCCTGCCCAGACCAGCGACGCGCTGTTGGGGGAGCAGATCCGGCTGCTCAGCTACGCGCTGTCGTCGCAGGAGATCACCTCAGGCGATGTGTTGCAGTTGCAGTTGCGCTGGCAGGCCGAGCGCCAGCCTGAGGCCGACTACGCCCTGTTTGTCCAGTTGCTGGACCCACGCGATCAGGTGGTGGCCCAGCGGGACGCGCCGCCAGGGGACAGTCCCACCAGCCAATGGCAGCCAGGCCAGCAGATCGTGGACAACCACGGCCTGCTGGTGTCGCATGGCACCGCGCCCGGCGATTACAGCCTGATTCTGGGCATGTACAATCCACAGACGGGCGAGCGGCTGCCTGTCGGCGAGCAGGATTACATCGATCTGGGGACGGTGCGCGTCAATCGGCCAGAGACGCCGCTGCCGGTGGAGGCGCTGCATATGCAAAACGCCAAGCGCTTCCCGTTCAGCGAGATCACCTTGCTGGGCCATGACCGCTACAAGCGCGGCTACGGCTTCAATCCAGCCGAGCCGCTGGGGCCAGGCGACCTGCTGCATCTCACCTGGTACTGGCGGGCCGATGTGCAGCCGACTGCGCCGTGGTGGTTCACCGCGCGGCTGGTGAAGGGCGCCGACACCGAGGTGGCCTCGGTCAGCGGCCCGCTGGTCAGCGAGCTCTACCCCACCCTCAACTGGCAGGCCGGCGAAGTGGTGCGCGGCGAACACGACATGCAGATTCCCGACTACGTAGCGCCCGGCCGCTACCAGCTCCAGCTCTTCCTGCACACCGGCAACCCAGCCGATGGCGTCGATCGCGTTAATCTGGGCTGGGTGACGGTGAGTAACGAGTAATGCGTAACTCGTAACCCGGAAGCGCGGGATTTGGCTGTGGATTTGAGCTGCGTAACGAGTAACTCGTAATGCGTAACCCGGAATTGCGGTCCGTGTCTTTGGTTATGGATTGCTCGTCTGGTGTGATCGTTCATCCAAGGCCTGTCATCCTCACACATCCATTCCACCAATCCGGGTTACGAGTTACTCGTTACGAGTTACGAGTTGCCTGCGAGCCACAACTAAACATACCCACCCACCCATCGCTCCATTCCGGGTTACGAGTTACTCGTTACTCGTTACGAATCACGAGGTCCCATGATCGTCAAAAGCATTGTCGTCGGCATGTTGCAGGTGAACTGCTATGTGTTGGGTTGTGAAGCGACGGGCGAGGGGGTGGTGATCGACCCGGGCGACTATGCGCCGCGCGTCCTTGATTTGATCCGGCAGACCGGCCTGAAGATCGTCGCCATCCCCAACACCCACGCCCATTTCGACCATGTGCTGGCGGTGGATGCGGTGCGAACGGCCACGGGCGCGCCCTTCTGGCTGCACCCAGCCGACGAGCCGGTGTTGGCCCGCGGCCGCGAGACGGTGCAGATGTGGATGGGCTACGATCCTGGCCCCATGCCGGCCGTGGATGGGCACATCTATCCCGGCGACGCGCTGCGCTTCGGCCAGGAGGAGCTGGAGGTGCGGCTGGCGCCCGGCCACTCGCCCGGCTCGCTGGTCTACATCCACCACGCCAGCCGGCAGGTTTTCGCGGGCGACGTGCTCTTTGCCGGCGGCGTGGGGCGCTTCGACTTCGCCGGCAGCGACGGGCCGACGCTGCTGCGTTCGATTCGTGAGCAGTTGCTGACCCTGCCCGACGACTACAGGGTCTATCCTGGCCACGGCCCGGCCACCACGATCGGCCGCGAGCGGCGCAGCAATCCCTATTTGCAGGCGGGGGCGGAGTATCTGTTCGAGAGTTGAGGAGGGGGATGTGAGCCGTGAAGCGTGAAGCGTGCCGCCTGGCCGCGACCGGGCGGTGGTTCAGGCCGAAACCGCGCGCTATGTGAAAGATAGCGCAGGTGTGTTCGGGAAAAATAGGAACTGTTGCAGGGTGTGGTATAATGGATTTGGCCGTAGATCAGGACACCGAGAACGACAGGAGTGTACAACCATGAGTGAATCGCGCATTGCTCAACCGCCACTGACAAATCTGCAGATGGAGTTACTACAACTCTATTCACTCAAGCTATCAGATAGTGAGTTACTGCAAGTAAAGGATATTTTGGCGAGGCATTTTGCAGGTCGACTCGGCCAGCATGTGGATCGGCTGTGGCAGGAACGAGGGTGGAGCGCAGATGTCATGGAGCAGTGGCTAATCGATGAAGGCCAATAAGCTCACCGTTGTTCTGGACACAAATGTCTTGTTGGTCTCACTTCCGCCACGGTCACCGTATTATCCCATATTCGCCGGTCTTGTGGCTGGTTCCTATGACTTGGCGCTCAGTAACGAAATCCTCGCCGAATACGAGGAACAGATTGCGGTCCGATATGATGACCAGACCGTTAAGTACCTGCTGGATGCGTTAGGCATGCTGCCGAACGTGCGCATGGTGACACCATTCTTTCGATGGCAGCTCATGATCAACGATCCAGATGATGACAAGTTCGTGGATGCTGCTATCGCAGTAAACGCTGATCTCCTGGTGACCAATGACCGGCATTTTGACGTCCTCAAGAAGGTTGGTTTTCCGAGGGTAGCAATTGCAACAGCGCAGTCCTTCCGAGAGCTACTTTCCGAAGTCCGATTTGGAGGCTGAACATGGACAGAGTTGATGTCGGCCAGTCCATCGTGATCATCCCGAAATCTGTCACGGCCAGATGACCTTCAAGGACACGCGCGTGCCGGTGGATACCGTGTTGACGTTCCTCGCCAAGGGTTATTCGGTCGATGTATTGCTGTACAACTGGCCGGAGTTGTCTCGACCGGCCATCGAGGAGGCTGTGTCCCTTGCGTCGCAGTCCTTGCAGGCACGCTATGCCCCTTACCTGTCGGCCGCTGCGGCATTAAGTCAACATGCCTACCCGGTGACCGCGTAAGTCGAGTAGTAACGAAGATGTACGGATACAAGTGCGAATCCTGCCTGGGAGTTGGTTCTGCATGCGTGCCAAGTGAAGGGTATCGATGTTCGTCAACTCCGACTTCAGCGATCTGTTAAGGCTTTTGGATGACAACAGTGGCCAGGTCGATGAACAATAATGTTGGCGCAGCCAGATCACGTGAGGCCCACCTATGAGCAAATACGATCCACTTTATCGTTTCTTGGCAAGTGTAGACGCTGATACCACAGAAATCACCATGAGCTTCGATCAACTCGAGTCCGTTCTGGGGTTCACATTGCCGCAGAGCGCTCATAAATACCGCGAGTGGTGGGCAAATCCTTCATCTTCGACTCAGCATCCTTACGCTCAATCTTGGCTTGCAGCAGGCTGGAGGGTAGAAACAGTGAATCAAGGTGAGAATTGGGTGCGCTTTCGGCGCCACTGATCTTCAGATTGAATGCAATCGGTAGATCAATGTTACTTAACCGGTTTGGCGGCTCCGGATTGCCGCTCCACAAAGCGAGAGTGTTCCATGCAAACAATTGACGCAAGCGCTTTAACCAACGCTCTGCAGGAATGGGAACATGTTGACCTGGCCAAGTCGATCGACCGCGCGCCGGAGCGGCCAGAGACACAGGCCTTCCAACGCCTGCACACCCCCCTGGACGCCGGCCCGCAGCCGCCGCCCGCAGCCGACCAGCAGTGGTATCTGGATCGGCTGGGCTTCCCCGGCCAGCACCCTTTTACCCGCGGCGTGCAGCCCACCATGTACCGCAGCCGCTTCTGGACTATGCGCCAGTACGCGGGCTATGGCACGGCCGCTGAGGCCAACGAGCGCTTCCAATATCTGCTCAGCCAGGGCCAGACCGGCCTGAGCGTGGCCTTCGACCTGGCCACGCAGATCGGCTACGACAGCGATGACCCACTGGCGGCCGGCGAGGTGGGCCAGGCCGGCGTGGCCATCGACTCGCTGGCCGACATGGAGGCGATGCTGAGCGGCATCCCGCTGGACAAGGTCAGCATCAGCATGACCATCAACGCGCCGGCCAGCGTGCTGCTGGCCATGGTCATTGCGGCCGGCGAAAAGCGCGGCGTGCCCGCCAGCCAGCTCACCGGCACCATCCAGAACGACATCCTCAAGGAATATGTGGCCCGCGGCACCTACATCTTCCCCCCCGGCCCCAGCGTGCGCCTGGCGGCCGACACCATCGCCTACTGCGCGCGCGAGGTCCCCAGGTGGAACGCGATCAGCGTCAGCGGCTACCACATCCGCGACGCGGGCAGCACCGCGGCGCAGGAGATGGGCTTTGCCGTCGCCAACGCCATGGCCTATATGGACGCGGTGCTGGCGCGCGGGGTCGCCATCGACGACTTTGCCGGCCGCATCTCCTGGATCTTCAACACGCAGAACAACTTCTTCGAGGAGGCCGCCAAGTACCGTGCGCTGCGCCGCCTGTGGGCCACCATCCTCCGGGAACAGTACGGCGCAAAAAAGCCGGCCAGCATGACCCTGCGCACCCATGTTCAGACCGGCGGCGCGACCCTGACCGCGCAGCAGCCGCTGAACAACATCGCCCGCGCCGGCTTCCAGGCCCTGGCCAGCATCCTCGGCGGCATCCAAAGTCTGGCGCTGAGCTGCTACGACGAGGCGCTGGCCCTGCCCACCGAGGAGGCCCAGGCCACCGCGCTGCGCACCCAGCAGATCATCGCCCACGAGATCGGTGCCACCGAGGTGATCGACCCGCTGGCCGGCTCCTGGTATGTGGAAAGCCTGACCGACAGCCTGGAAGCCGAGGCGCGCGGTCTGATCGCCAGGATCGCCGAGATGGGCGGCTCGGTCAAGGCCATCGAGAGCGGCTGGATGCAGCAGCAGATCGCCGACTCGGCCTGGCGCGCCCAGCAGGCTGTCGAGTCGGGCGCCCAGATCATCGTCGGCGTCAACGCCTACCAGACGCCCGGCGAGGAGCGGCCGGTGGGCATCTTCCGCCCCGACCCGCAGACCTATCGCACCCAACACGCGCGGCTGGAGCAGCTCAAGGCCACGCGCGACCACGCGGCCGTGCAGGCCGCGCTGGCATGGCTGCGCCA
>JAJTXO010000122.1 GCA_021463315.1 Caldilineales bacterium
GCAAGCGCCCTGGGTGGGGGAGCGCCTGGACATGTCCCCGGCGGAGCTGGTGTTCGATATCCGGCTGCTTTTCGCCGATGGCCGCCACCTGGCCGGCGCGGAGGTCTACCGCTACGCGGTGCAACAGATCTGGTGGGCCTATCCGCTCTACCTGTTTTCGGTGACGCCAGGACTGCGCTGGCTGTGGGATTGGGGCTACGGCGCGTTCCGGGATCACCGCCATCAGATCTCCGCGGCCTGTGGGCTGCCGTCGCCCGCGGCCGGGAGCCAGGTTGAGGGGGCGGGTTAGGCCAGCACAGCTCGCCCAACGAGTCGCGACCGAAAGACTTCGGAAGTCGCCACATCAGGGTTGTGCTGCGGCGACTTCCGAAGTCTTAGGCTGACTGAACAGCCACAGGCGTCGGGGCTTGGGAACCATCCTTCGGCGTCCAGGGCGGGCGGCGGAGTCGTGTGACCGGTGGGCGTGTGGTACAATGGGCGCGTCGTTCTATACGCCTTCCTGTTCAACGCAGAAGAGGAATCCTCATGGCTAACCGATCGTTCCCCTGGCGCCGCACCTTCATCCTTGGCTTTGGCTTCTTTGGCATCAGCATCATCTGGCCGCTGTTCAACAGCCTGATTCCGCCCATGCTGGCGGATCTGGGCCTCAGCGCCGCGGTGGTCGGCTTCATCCTGACCTGGGACAACATCATCAATATGTTCTTCCAGCCCTGGGTGGGCAGCCGCTCCGACCGGACGCACACCCGCTTTGGCCGGCGCAAGCCCTGGCTGATGCTGGGCGCGCCGCTGGCCGCGATCTTTTTCATCCTGGTGCCCTTCGTGCGCGAGAACTTCGCGCTGATCGCGCTGGCCATCCTGGGCACCAATCTCGGCATGGCCCTCTTTCGCTCCCCCACCATTGCCTATCTGGGCGATCTGTTTCAACCCGAAGAGCGCAGCAAGGCCAACGGCGTCATCAATCTGATGGGCGGCGTGGGCGGCGCGGTCGCGCTTTTCACCGGCGGCATGCTCTACAAGATCGGCGTGGCCATCCCCTTCATCTTCGGCGCGGCGGTCATGCTGCTGGCCATCGGCGTGGTGCTCTGGCGGGTCAAGGAGCCGGACCGCTCCCATCTGCCGGTCGAGGAGATCGAGCAGGAGCCCAAGCTGCTGGACAATGTGCGCTATGTGGCCACCAACCCAGACCGCAGCGGACTTTTCCTGCTGGGCGCGATCTTTGCCTGGTTCGTGGGCTGGAACGCCACCGAGGCCTTCTTCACCCTCTACGCGCGCGAGGAGTTGGGCATCGCTGTGGGCGCCGGCACGCAGATGCTGACCGCGTTTGCCGCGATGCTGATTATCTTTGCCATCCCCAGCGGCCTGCTGGCCACCCGCTTCGGCCGCAAGCCGATCATCCTGATCGGCCTGCTGGGCATGACAGTTGGCGTGACGCTGGCCTTTCTGGTGCGGGAGCAGATGCCGCTGCTGATCTTACTGGCGGTGATGGGCGGCTTCTGGGCGCTGATCAACATCAACTCCCTGCCCATGGTCTACGACCTGGCCAAGTCGGGCAGCATCGGCGCCTACACCGGCCTCTACTACTTCGCCGCGTCGGCCGCGGCCATCACCGGTCCCATCGTGGGAGGCGCGCTGGTAGACCTGACCAGCTACCGCTCCATCTGGCTTTTCACGGCGCTGTTCCTGCTGCTGGCCGCGCTGCTGATGAGTCGCGTGCGCGTGCAGAAGGCTGAATAGCCCGCGGCCAGAGTTGGCGCGTCAGCACCCTACAGTTGAGTTCTTGCACAAATAGCAAGGAGATCAGCCAGCCAGAACGCAGAGAGCGCACAGACAGGCTGAAGCTCCTTGGTGTTCTTTGTGTTCTTTGCGCTCTTTGTGGCAAATCCCTGGTTGGTTCTGGCTACACCAGGTTAGGGCAGGGCCCGAAAGAGGTACCCCTGGCCGCTCAGCTCCTTCAGGATCGTCTCCAGCGCGGCCACTGTCTGCTGGCTGCCGCCGCCGCCGTCGTGCAGCAGGACGATGGCCCCAGGGAAGGCCTGCCGCACCACAGTTCCCGAGATCGCGTCCGCGCCCGGCCGGCGCCAGTCCTTGGGGTCGATGTCCCAGCCCACCAGCCGGTAGCCCAGGGCCGCGGCGGTGGAAGCCGTGTTGGCATCCACACCGCCGCCCGGCGGCCGCAGATAGGCCAGGCTGAAATCGGCCGGCAGCAGGTCGCCGGCCGCGCTGCGCACCAGCTCCTCGACGCCATCCAGCTCCTGCGCGAAGGCTGCTTGGTCACGGCCGACCAGCGACCGATGGCTGAAGGTGTGGTTGGCGATGGTGTGACCCGCCTCGGCCACCGGGCGCAGATGGGCCAGGCCGCGGCGCAGATGCAGGCCCACCACGAAAAAGGTGGCCTTGGCGTCGTAGCGATCCAACAGCTCGACGATCTGAGGGGTTAGCGTGGGCGTGGGGCCGTCGTCGAAGGTCAGGTAGAGGATGGGCTGGCCGGCCGCGGTGCGCAAGGGCAGGCCCAACGCGGCCGCGCGGCTGCTCACCAGGCGCGCGGCGCTGGCGGTGGCCGGACGCGAGGCCGGCGCAGGTGCGCGGTTGGCGATGGTGATGGCCGTCAGATGCTCGTCGTAGTTGCCGTCGCGCCGCACCACGCGCAGGCGCAACGTGTAGGCCCCATCGGCGTAGGGGGCGCTGTCGAAGCTGGCCAGCGCGTCGGTGGCCGCGACCGGCCTCTCGCCCAAGGCCAGAAATGTGGCCCGCTCGGCATCGCCCGCCGGCAGCAGATCCAACTGCCATTTGGCGAAGTCAGCGCCTGTTGCCACCCCCGTCACCGGGACGATGCCGCGCACGGCAGCGCCAGCCGGCGGCGTCACAATGCCGCTGGCAAAAGCGCTCTGTTGCCCAGCCGCGGCCGGCTGCGGCGAAAAGCCGATGATCAAGATCGCGGCCAGCGTCAGCAGGCGGCAGAAAAACGTCCTATGCACGGGCACTATTCTTGCTCTCCTTCGGCGAAACAAGCGTCGACATCGACCGTGAAGCCAGGCAACAGCGCGGACTCGGCCACGCTGCTGCGGTCATAGACGCCGTGGATAGCGTAGACCAACGCGTCTTCCGGCAACCTGAACACGGTGATGGTCTCGTCCAGCGGGTTGACCAGCCAGTATTCGGGGATGCCGGCCTGGGCATACTCGCGGCGCTTGGTCTCCAGATCGCGGGTGGGGTCGTCGGGGCTGACCACCTCCATCACCAGGTCTGCGCCGTCCCAGTATTGCGCATGAATGCGATGGCGATGGTGTTTGAACATGAAGAGGAGGTCCGGCTCACGATATTTGCCTGCCCAGAGCCTGAGGCGCATGGGCGCAAACACCACAGTTCCCAGACCTCCACCGCGTACAAAGGCCTTCAGCGCCTCGAACAGCCACGCGGTGACCAATTGGTGAGCATAGCTCGGCATAGATAGCACCTCCACTATCCCGTATGAGAACTCCACCAGGCGATTGCCCGGCAGCAGCAGATATTCCTCCTCGGCCCATGTGCCCTGCGCGGGGAAGATCTTGGCGATTTCCCACGCGGGCTCGGCATCTAACACAGCAGGTTGCATTCGCACGCTCATAGTTCGTTTCCTTGACCGCTCTTAAGCGGATGCCGCTATCGTGGCTGCTGCGGGATCAGATCGATCTCAGTGCTGTCCGCCAGCCGGACGCCCATCTGCGCGAGCTCAGCCAGCCGGCCGGCAGCGATGGCGCCGAAGTCGATCTCTGGATGCACCACCGGCGAGGTGCAGTCGCGCAGCAAGATCAGCCTGCGCAGCGCGTCCGGCTGGCCGCCGAACTCCTCCACCAGGTCCTCCATGGTCTCCAGCACGCAGTGGCTCATGGCCTCGCCGGCCACCAGGATCATGTCGGCCCGGGCCAGCTCCTCCAGCAGCACCCGGTTGCGGCCGCCGTCGCTCATGCCGGGCAGCGGCACCTCCGGCCGGACGATGGAGTAGTGCTCGGTGCGCGGCTCGCTGCCCTTGGCCAGCCAGCGCGGCTGCGTCTGCCGGGCCAGCGCATGCCACACCACCGCGGACCAGAGCTCCGGGTCCAGCATGTGGCCGGGGCTGCCGATCAGCACGTGGTAGGGCCAGATGGTGAGCAGCTTTTTAGCCTCCTGCTCCAGCCGCGCCACATATTCGGCCGACCAGGCGGGCTCGAAACGGGCCCGCCAGCGGCCGCGCTGCACATCGGCCGCGCTGATGATGGTGAAGGGCGCGGGAGGCTGGCCGTCCGCGTCGGCCCACCAGCCGGGCGAGAAGATCTGGCTGGGCAGGTGCGAGTCCAGCGAGCAGGTGATCTGGGTGATGTGCGCCGCGTTGCGATAGATGAACTCGATGGTGCGCTGCACATCGCCCAGCGCGCCCGGCACATACAGGCTGCCGCTGGGGTGGCAGAAATCGACCTGCATATCGATCAGCAGCAGATGGACGGGGCGCGTATCCTGGCTGGCCGGCGACAGCTCGGCCGCTGCCGCCGCAGCCGCGATGCGCGCAGTGTCAGGATAATACAGGGCGCCGATGCGTTGGGGATCGTAGAAAGCGGGGAACGGAGGCATGAACAGCTCCTCTCAGACGGTTGGGATGGCCGATCTGTATCATCTCAATAGATTGGGGAAGACTTCCGAAGTCTTATGGACTGCTGCGCAGACTTCGGAAGTCTCGACCCCGGTTTTTTGAGATGATACGCCGATCTCGTAGATCAGACAACGAAGTTTCATCGCAATTCTAGCACGAATCAAGGCAGCCTACAAGGCACAGGTCACGCTGTGCGTTTTAGGCGTTGTGGTGTACAATCACCCTATGTCGCTCAGTGAATTTTCCGTGCAACGTTCCTGGCAATCGGATCGCCGCAGCCCCATGCGCTGGCTGTGGTCGCACATCCGGCGCAATTGGATCTGGGTGATCGGCGTCTTTGCCGGCGCGCTGGCCAATGCGGCGCTGGCGGGCGTGGTGCCGCTGCTCTCCGGCCAGGCTTTCAACACGCTGCAGGCTGATCCCGGCAACCTCCAGCCGCTGCTGGGCATCGCCGTGATGATCGCGGCCAGCCAGATCATCCGAGGGCTGACGCAGATCGGGCGCAATTTCTCCAGCGAGGTGCTGGGCCAGCGCCTGGAGCGGGATAGCCGCGATGAGATCTACGGCAGCCTGATGGGCAAGAGCATGTCCTTCCACGACTCGCACCCCACCGGCGATCTGATGGCGCGGGCCACCAACGACGTGCGCGAGATCAACCTGATGTTCAATCCGGGGCTGAACCTGGTGATCGGCTCGGCCAGCTTCCTGATCGTCCCGGTGGTGGCCGCGCCGCGCATCTACCCGCCGCTGCTGCTGGCGCCGGTGATCTACCTGCTGCTCTACGTCATCAGCACCTGGATCTATCTGCGTCAGCTCGATCCGACCACGCGCGCCGTGCGCGAGGAGTTCGGCCAGATGAACACCGTCTTGGCCGAGGCGATCGATGGCGCGGAGACGGTCAAGGCCGCGGCCCAGGAGGCGCGCGAGACCAGCCGCTTCCGCCGCGCGGTGGATGGATGGCGCCGCGCCTACATCTGGCAGAGCAACGTGGAGGCGCGTTTCTACCAGTTGCTGTTGCTGGGACTGGTGCAGACCGCAGCCTTGGCCGCGAGTCTCTACTATTACCAGGCCGGCGCGATCGATATCGGCGATGTGGTGGCCTACAATGGCCTGATGCTGCTCTTCATGTTCCCTACCAACGTCGGCCAGTTTGCCTATTCGCAGGTCTCCTCCGGCATCGCCAGCGCGCGGCGTATTCTGGAGGTGCTCAACCAGGAGACCAAACTGGATGAGAACACGGGCGGCTACGATGAGGCCATGCGCGGCGCGCTGGCCTTCGAGCAGGTCAGCTTCGGCTACAACGACACGCCGACGCTGCACGACATCAGCTTTCGCGTCGAGCCAGGCCAAACCGTGGCTATTGTCGGCCAGACCGGTTCCGGCAAGAGCACGCTGGCCAAGCTGGTCAACCGCATCTACGATGTGCAACAGGGCTGTGTGTCGATCGACGGCGTGGATGTGCGCGATTGGAACCTGGCCACCCTGCGCCGCCAGATCAGCATCATCGAGCAGGATATCTTCCTCTTCTCGCGCAGCGTGGCCGACAACATCGCTTTCGGCCATCAGCAGGCCAGCCGGGAGGAGATCGAAGCCGCAGCCCGCAAGGCCCAGGCGCACGATTTCATCCTCGGCTTCCGCGACGGCTATGAGACGGAGGTGGGCGAGCGGGGCGTGACCCTGTCGGGCGGCCAGCGCCAGCGCATCGCCCTGGCCCGCGCCTTTCTGACCGAGCCCAGCATCCTGATTCTGGACGACTCGACCAGCGCCATCGACAGCGCCACCGAAGACCGCATCCAGCGCGCCATCGAGGAGGCCTCGCGCGGCCGCACCACCATCCTGATCACCCACCGGCTCTCGCAGATCCGCTGGGCCGATCTGATCGTGGTGCTCAAGGGTGGTCGCATCGCGGCCATCGGCAGCCACGAAGAGCTGCTGGAGCAGTCGGAAGCCTATCGCAACATCTTCGCCAGCTATGAATGACGAAGCCCGGTTCATCGTTCATCGTTCATCGTTCATCGTTCACCGTTCACCGTTCATCGTTCATCGTTCATCGTTCATCGTTCATCGTTCATCGTTCATCGTTCAGCATTTCCCGCTATGTTCTCAGGTCTAAACGCCGAATCCTACGACCGAAGCTACAGCGACCGCCAACTAGTGCGCCGCGTGGCCACCTATTTCATGCGCGACCCGCGGCGGCTGCTGTGGACGCTGATCACCATCGTGGTGTTGGCCGTGCTCTCGGCCATCCAGCCGCTGATCGTCTCAGAGGGGATCAACCTGCTGGGGGAGACCCCCGATGTGCAGGCGATGACCACGCTGGTGCTGGTCTCGTTGATCATTGGCCTGCTCTTCTGGGCCGTCAACTGGCTGCGCCGCCGCTTCCTGGCCCGCATCACCGGCATGGTCATGTCCGACCTGCGGGTGGACGCGTTCGAGGCGGTCATCGGCCACGACCTTTCCTTCTTCGACCAGTTCCGCGCCGGGCGCATCATCAGCCGCATCACCACCGACACCCAGGAGTTCTCCCAGGTGGTGGTGCTGATCGCGGATATCTTCAGCCAACTGTTGTCGCTGGTGTTCCTGGCTGCGGTGCTCTTCAGGATCTCCTGGCAGTTGACCGTGGCGGTGCTGCTCTTCTCAACGGTGATCGTCCTGGTGGCCTACAGCATGCGCCGCATCGCCCGCCGGGTGACCCGCCGCGGCTTCCAGGCCATCGCCGAGGTCAACGCAGCCATCCAGGAGGCGGTGACCGGCATCAGCGTGGCCAAGAACTTCCGCCAGGAGGCCGCCATCTATGCTGAGTTCCAGCGCGTCAACTACGAGTCCTACAGCATCAACCTGCGCCGGGGCTTTGTGCTCTCCAACGTTTTCCCGGTGCTGAACATGGTCGGCGGCGTGGGCAGGGCCGCGCTGGTCTATTTCGGCGGCGTGGCGGTGGTCCAAGGCGCGATCGCCCTGGGCGCCTGGTATCTGTTCATCACCAGCGTGGAGCGCTTCATGTTCCCCATGAGCCAGCTCTCCGCCTTTTGGAGCCAGGTGCAGGCGGGGCTATCGGCCTCGGAGCGCCTCTTTGCCCTGATCGACGCCGAGCCGACGGTGCATCAAAGCGCCGCGATCGATCCTGGCCGGCTGGCTGGCGCGATCGACTTTCAGACGGTGGACTTCCGCTACAGCAGCCAGGAGCAGGTGCTGGCCGGCTTCGATCTGCACATTCAGCCGGGCGAGAACCTCGCGCTGGTCGGCCACACCGGCGCGGGCAAAAGCAGCCTGGGCAAGCTGATCGCCCGTTTCTACGAGTTTCAGGGCGGCCAGATCAGCATCGACGGCCATGATCTGCGCGCGCTGGACCTGCATGCCTATCGCCGCCAGTTGGGCATCGTGGCGCAGACCCCCTTCCTCTTCGCGGGCACGGTGGCCGACAACATTCGCTATGCCCGCCCCGAGGCCAGCGATGCGCAGATCCTGGCCATCGCCCGCCAGATCGGCGAGGGCGAATGGCTGGATACGCTGCCCGACGGCCTGCACACCGAGGTGGGCGAGCGCGGCACGCGGCTGAGCATGGGCCAGCGCCAGTTGGTGGCGCTGCTGCGCGTGCTGGTGCAGGAGCCGGCCATCTTCATCCTGGACGAGGCCACGGCCAGCATCGACCCCTTCACCGAACAGCAGATCCAGCAGGCCATCAACCTAATCCTGGCCCGCAGCACCTCGATCGTCATCGCGCACCGTCTTTCCACCGTGCGCGCGGTGGATCGCATCATCGTGCTGGACAAAGGACGCATCATCGAACAGGGCAGCCACGGCCAGTTGATGGACCAGGGCGGCCACTACGCCGAGCTGTACAACACCTATTTCCGCCACCAGTCGTTGGCCTACATCGAGCAGGTAGGCGCACGCCGGCAAGGGGCCCCTGGCCAGTAAACCACAACCCCACCCCCCGGCCCACCGCTCAGCCCACCGCCCGTCCCACCGCTCGGGCCGGTCTCCGACCGAGCCCATTCCACCGCCCGTCCCACCCCGCTCGG
>JAJTXO010000123.1 GCA_021463315.1 Caldilineales bacterium
CCTTGGCGCAGTGCTGATGCTGGCGCTGGCGGGCTGCAGCGCGCCAGCCAAGCCGCCGGCCGGCCAACCGGCCGCGGCTGTGGCGCAGCCCGTCCAGGTGACCAAGATCGAGGTGGACCAACTGGCGGCGATGCTGGAAGACAAGGACTTTACCTTTGTGAACGTCCACATCCCCTACGAAGGCCTGGGGAACCCTCTACCGCGAGGAAGAGCTGTGGCAGGTGATCGCCTTCGTGCGCGGCTTCGCCTTCCGTTTGGGCGATTAGAGCAGGCCGGTCGCCATGTGAAGTCGATCGCCGGCACGTTCATGGTGGCCATGCTCTCGCCCAGCCCCGGCACAATGCCGGCGTTGCGCAGTTGAATGCCGATCCAGTTGATCACGTTGACCAGGCCAGGCGCGCCGGCAAAGACGATGTAGTAGAGCAGCACCAGCATCGGCACGCCGCGGATGATTTCGACGTAGAAGGTGGCGATTTCGTTGACCGCCCGCCGGCTGGAGACGCGGCCCAGCCCGATGGCCGATTTTGACCTTGAACAGTCAGTCTGGGACGCTAGTTCTTCCGACCCGGCAGCGCCGGACTACGACGCGCGTATGGCTGGCTTCATGGTGGTGGACGGCGTCATGACGGTCTCTGAGGCAACTCAATGGCATCCTCAATTCTGCCCAGATCCAGTGTCCGGCGGGCACAGCGACGGACGATCCGGGAAGTTCGGCCGGCAGGAACTGCAATATGACGGGGGTCATAGCGGCGGCAGTCGCGTTGTGCTATGCTGAGCATTGGCGCAGGCAATTCTGCGTCAGCCGCTGGCGTCTGGCCAGCTTTGCAGGAGGCATGTAGCATGGCCGCTGAAATCTCGTCCAGCGATGAACGGCTGCGGCAACTGTTCAAGATCGGCAACCGCTTCATGGTGCTGCTGTTTCGCCTGGGGTTGGGCGGCTGGGGCAACGGGCCGCGGACCAGCCAGGTGATGGTGTTGGTGCATCGGGGGCGCAAGAGTGGCCTGCTGCGCCGGACCCCGGTCAACTACGCGGTGGTGGAGGATGTGATCTACTGCGCGGCCGCGTTTGGCAGCCGCGCCGACTGGTATCGCAACATCCTGGCCGACCCGCGCGTGGAGATTTGGCTGCCCGATGGATGGTACGCGGGCGAGGCTGAGGAGGTGTCGCCGGACGACCCGCAGCGCGACGCGCTGGTGCGGCAGGTGCTGATCGCCAGCGGCTTTGCCGCGCCCCTCTTCGCTGGCGTCAACCCCAAGACCATCGACGACGAGAAGCTGGCCCAGCTCAGCGCGCCCTACCGGCTGATCCGCATCTATCCCAGCGAGGCCTGCACTGGCCCCGGCGGGCCGGGCGACCTGGCCTGGGTGTGGCCCGCGGCGACCTTCGTGCTGCTGGCGCTGCTGCTGTGTGGTAGCCGGCGGAAGACCACGCGATCCTGAGGCGCCAAGCAGAAGATCCGCCAAGGAGGCAACGATGACCCATCGAGTTCTGGTGGTCTATGCCACCAAATATGGCGCGACGGCCGGCATTGCCGAGAAGATCGGCCAGGTGCTGCGCGCGGCGGGATTGGCCGTCGACGTTCAGCAGGCCGGCCAGGCCGGCGATCCGGCGGCCTATCAGGCCGTGGTCTTGGGCAGCGCCGTGTACATTGGCCGCTGGCGCAAGGAAGCGGCGAAGTTCTTGCGGGACAACGAGCAGACGCTGGCCCAACGGCCGGTCTGGATCTTCAACAGCGGCCCCCTGGGCGAGGGCAACGCGGCCGAGCAGGCCGGCGATCTGGGCTTTCCCAAGGGGCTGCGTCCCATCGCCGAGCGCATCAAGGTCCGCGACATCGCCATCTTCTTCGGCGCGGTCGACCTGGCGAAACTGAACCCCCTGGAGCGCTGGATGCTCAAGAACGTCAAGTCGCCCAGCGGCGACTTCCGCGACTGGGAGGCTATCGCAGCCTGGGCGACTGGGATCGCGGCGGCGCTGCAGGAAGGAGAACCGGCATGAAAGCCATCGTCGTCTATGAGTCCCATTGGGGCAACACCGCAGCCATCGCCCGCGCCGTCGCCGAGGGGATCGGACCTGACGCGGCCGTGCTGGCCACCGACGAAGCCACCCCCGCAGCCATCGCCGATGTCGATCTGATCGTGGCTGGCTCGCCGCTGCTGGGCTTCAACCTGCCCACCGAGGCCATGCTCCATGGACTGGCAAACAACGCCGCCAAGGATCCCACGCCGCCCGATCTGTCGCACCCCTCCATGCGCGCCTGGCTGGAAGCGACGCCCCAGGGCGACGGCCGCGGCGCGGCCGCCTTCGAGACGCGCATCTGGTGGTCGCCCGGCAGCGCGGCCAAGGCGATCCTGAAGCGGCTGGAGGCGCTGGGCTATCGTCCAGTGGACAAGGCTGAGCGCTTCATCGTCGAAGGCAAGTATGGCCCGCTGCGCGAGGGGGAGCTGGAGCGGGCCCGAGCCTGGGGCGCAGAGTTGGTCCAGCAGATGGCTGGCGCAGGGCGCTGACCTCAGCCCTTGCTGTTGGCCCGTGCCGTCGACAGAGAGACTTCGGAAGTCACCGCCTCAACTGCAGACCGGGTCCTAAACCCTACACCAGGTCCTTTCAACTGCTGCGGCGACTTCCGAAGTCATGACATCAGGACCATCCATCGCTATGTCAAATCCGAAAGCTGTAACCAAGCCAGGCTTCGTGGAGTTCGTCGCGCTGATGGCGCTGATGATGTCGCTGGTCGCCATGTCCATCGATGCCATGCTGCCGGCGCTGTCTCAGATCGGCGCGGAGCTGGGCGTGCAGCAGGAAAACACCAGCCAGTTGATTGTCACCGTGATCTTCCTGGGGCTGGCCGTGGGCCAGTTGATCTACGGCCCGCTGTCGGACAGCATCGGCCGCAAGCCGGCCATCTATCTGGGCTACTCCATCTTCTTCATCGGCTCCTTGCTGTCGATCTTTGCCTCCACCTTCCCCATGATGTTGGCAGGACGGCTGTTGCAGGGCATCGGCATGGCCGCGCCGCGCAGCGTCACCATGGCGTTGATCCGCGATCGCTACGAGGGGCGCGCCATGGCTCAGGTGATGTCCTTCATTTCAGTGGTCTTCATCCTGGTGCCGATCCTTGCGCCCAGCTTTGGCCAGATCATCCTGCAAGTCGCCGACTGGCGCGCCATCTTCGTCGTGCTGCTCCTGCTAGGGATGGTTTCCCTGCTCTGGTTCGCTCTGCGCCAGCCAGAGACGCTGGCCCGGGAGCGCCGCGCGCCTCTGTCAGCCTCGCGCGTCGGCCGTGCGCTGCGTGAGGTGCTGAGCCATCGCGTGGCGTTGGGCTACACCTTGATGGCCGGACTGATCTCCGGCGCGTTTCAGGGCTATCTGAGCTCGGCGCAGCAGATCTTTCAGTTTCAGTACGAGCTGGGGACGCTCTTCCCCGTGATCTTCGCGGTCAACGCGGCCGCCATTGGCCTGGCGTCCTTCACCAACGGCCGGCTGGTGATGCGCTACGGCATGCGCGCCCTGGCCCGAGTGGCCTTGCACGTCCTGTGCGTGTTGTCGGTTCTCTTCGTGGTTGTCGTGTGGGCTGCCCAGGGCAATCCTTCGCTCTGGCTGTTCATGGTCTATCTGATGCCATCGTTCTTCTGCATCGGCATCCTCTTCGGCAACATCAACTCCATGGCCATGGAGCCGCTGGGGCACATCGCTGGCGTCGGCGCGGCGGTGGTCGGCTCCCTGTCGACTCTGGTGGCCACGCCGTTGGGCATGCTGATCGGCCAGGCCTACAACGGCACGATCCTGCCCTTGATCGTGGGCTTTGCCGCGCTGGGGCTGGGCGCGCTGGCCCTGATGCGCTGGGCCGAAGGCTCGCGGGCGTCCGCGTCCCCAGAGATGGAGTCAACCGTCTGAGCGGCGCAGCAGGCTCGGCGCAGCAGTTTCGGTACTGCACGACTCTCACGCGAAGGCGCAAAGCCACCCCACCCACATGTCCACGCTCATGCTTGCCACCAAGCTGTACATCCCGCCAGTTCGGCCACGGGCGGTTCTCCGCCCGCGCTTGATCGAACGGCTCAACGAGGGGCTGTCCTTGGGCTGCAAGCTCACCCTCATCTCCGCGCCTGCCGGCTCCGGCAAGACGACGCTGCTCAGCGAATGGATCGCGGCCCTTGTGGCTGCCCCCTCACCCCTGGCCCCTCTCCCTGAGGGAGAGGGGAAGATGGAAGGGGTGAGGGGGAAGATGGAAGGGGTGAGGGTCGCCTGGCTGTCGCTGGATGAAGGGGACAGCGACCCCGCCCGTTTCCTCACCTATCTGATCGCCGCGCTGCAGACAGCCGCGCCGGGGGTGGGAGAGGGCGCGCTGGCCGCGCTGCAGGCCCCGCAGCCCCCGCCGGCCGAGGCGATCCTGACCGCGGTGCTGAACGACCTTGCGCCGCTGCCCGGCCGCCTGATCCTGGCGCTGGACGACTACCACGCGATCGATGCGCCGGCGGTGGACCAGGCGCTGGCCTTCCTGCTGCAAAACCTGCCGCCCGGCCTGCATCTGGTGCTTGCCAGCCGCGAGGACCCGCCGCTGCCGCTGGCCCGTCTGCGCGCCCGCGGCCAGCTCAGCGAGCTGCGCGCCGCCGATCTGCGCTTCAGCCAGGAGGAGGCCGCCCAGTTCCTCAGCCGGGTGATGGGCCTGAACCTCTCCCCCGCCGAGGTTGCCGCCCTGGAAGCACGCACCGAGGGCTGGATCGCCGGCCTGCATCTGGCCGCTCTGTCGATGCAGGGGCGGACGGACACCGCCGCCTTCATCGAAGCCTTCAGCGGCAGCCATCGCTTCGTGCTGGACTACCTGCTGGAGGAGGTCTTGCAGCGCCAGCCGGCCGGCATGCAAGAGTTCTTGCTGCGCACCGCCATCCTGGGGCGGCTGTGCGGCCCACTGTGCGACGCCCTCCTGCCGAGCAGCCCGGCGCGCGGGCAGGAGACGTTGGCCTGGCTGGAGCGCGCCAACCTGTTCATCGTTCCGCTGGACAACGAGCGGCGCTGGTATCGCTATCATCACCTGTTCGGGGAGCTGCTGCGCCAGCGGCTGCAGCAGCAACTGCCTGGCGACATAGCCGAGCTGCACACGCGCGCCAGCGCCTGGTACGAGGCCAACGGTCTGGAGCTGGAGGCCTTGCACCATGCGACGGCGGCCGGCGACGTGGCGCGCGCCGAGCGGCTGATCGAGGGGCGCGGCATGCCGCTGCAGTTCCGCGGCGGCGCAGTCCCCATCCTCAACTGGCTGGCGACGCTGCCGGCCGCCGTGCTGGACGCCCACCCGGTGCTGTGGATCACCTACGCCTCGGCGCTGCTGATGATCGGGCAGGTGGTGGGGGTTGCCGAAAAGGCCGACGCGGCGGAGCTAGCCATGCAGAACGCCGCGCCGGACGAGCGGACGAGGGACCTGATCGGGCGCATCGCCTCGATTCGCGTCACCGTGGCCGTCACCCAGCACCGGCCGGAGGAGATTCTCGCCCAGGCGCAGCGGGCGTTGGAGCATCTCAACCCGGCCAACGTGCCGGTGCGCGCCTCCATCACCTGGGCGGTGGGCTACGCCCGCCACCTGCGCGGCGAGCGCGTCGCGGCCCGACTGGCCTACATCGAGGCGCTGGCCATCTGCGAGTCCATCGGCCACCACTTGATCGCGATGATGGCCGCCATCGGGCTGGCGGCCATGGCCCTGGGCGACAACCAGCTTCACCAGGCGGAGCAGACCTATCGCCGCGCCCTGGAGCTGGCCGGCGACCCGCCGCCGCCGCCGGCTTGCGGCGCCCATCTCGGCCTGGCGCAGCTCTACTACGAATGGAACGACCTTGATAAAGCCCAGGAACACGTTCTGCTAGCCGCGCCGCTGGCGCGGCGGATCGAGACCACCGACCGCTGGGTGGCCTGTGAACTGTTCCTGGCCCGCCTCAAGTTGACCCACGGGGACGCGACAGGCGCGGCGATCCTGCTGGCCGCGGCGGAACAGACGGCGCGCGAGCACAACTACGCTCAGGAGCTGCCGCAGATTGCCGCCGTGCAAACGCTTCTCCACGTGCAGAGGGGCGACCTGACGGCGGCGGCACGCGCGGCGGACACCCATCCCCTGCCGCTAAGCCGGGCCAGGGTCTTGTTGGCGCAGGGCGACGCCGCGGGCGCGCTGACGATCCTGGCAGCCTATCGCCAGGAGGTCGAAGCCCGCGGTTGGGCCGACCAGCGCCTCCAGGCGATGATTCTGCAGGCTGTGGCCTGGCAGGCGCACGGGGAGCGGGACAAGGCTCTGCACCTGCTGGTCGAGGCGTTGGCGCTGGCCGAGCCAGAGGGCTTCGTGCGGGCGTTCGTGGACGAGGGGGCGCCGATGGCGCAGTTGCTGGTCCAGGCTGCGGCCCGCGGCATCGCGCCGACGTACTCGACTCGCCTGCTGGCCGCCTTTGCCGCCGAACCGCCTCCCCAAGCAGTCGGCGCGCGTTCCCAGCCGCTGATCGACCCGCTGAGCGAGCGCGAGCTGGAAGTGCTGCGGCTGATCGCCCAGGGGCTGTCGAACCAGGAGATCGGGGCGCGGCTCTTCCTCGCTTTGGACACCGTCAAGGGGCACAATCGCCACATCTTCGACAAGCTCCAGGTGCAGCGGCGCACGGAGGCGGTGGCCCGCGCCCGTGCGCTGGGGCTGGTGTAGCCGGCCAGCAGTTCGCCGTCGCGCGGCAGTCGAATTTCGTCCCCTCTCTCAAAACAACACCTCGATCGACACCAAAGTGTCTATCCAGGGGGGCCGCGATCTGGCATACTGGGGGTGCAGTGAACGAATGGCAGCGGTGAGGCCGCCTCGCCGCATCAGGTCAAGCCCATGTCCCCGCACCACGAAGCAACGCCCGCCGATCCAGCACCGCTCTATGCCATCCGGCTCAAGGGCCATCTGGGGTGTGAGTGGGCAGACTGGTTCGATGGCCTGGCTGTCGAGCTGACCGCGGACGGCGACACGCTGCTGACCGGTCCGGTGCCCGACCAGGCCGCGCTGCATGGGCTGCTGAAGAAGGTGCGCGATCTGGGGCTGCCGCTGCTGGCGGTTCACTGCATGGCGCCCAACGAGAAGGGCGTCGACGGAACTCACCCCCAAAAGGAGACCTACCCATGAAATCCCTGCAGAGAACTGGCGGCCTGGCCGCGCTCTACCTGGCAATTGCCTACCTGGTGGGGCTGGTGCTGTTCATCGTGGTCCTGGACTACATCAACATCGTCGATCCGGCCCAAAAGGCGGCGCTGATCGTCGAACAGCAGATGGTCATCTATTGCGACCAACCTGTTGATGTACGTGTTCTTTGGCATCTTGCTGGCGACCCTGGCGCTGGCGCTGCATGATCGCCTGAAGGCCGGTGCGCCGGCGTTGATGCAGGTGGCTACCGTCGTCGGCGTCATCTGGGCCGGCTCGCTGGTAGCCAGCGGCATGATCTCCAACGCCGGGCTGGCTCCCACGGCGGCGCTGTACGCCGTCGATCCGGCGCAGGCCGCGCTGACCTGGCAGACTATCGAAACCGTGGCCAACGGCATCGGCAACGCCAACGGCGAGATCCTGGGCGGCGTGTGGATGCTGCTGGTCAGCCTGGCGGCGCTGCGCAGCGCTGGCCTTCCCAAGGCTCTCTCTATCCTGGGTCTGCTGACCGGCGCGGTGGGCATCCTCTCGCTGCTCCCCGGCCTGACCGATCTGGTGTCGCTGTTCGGCCTCAGCCAGTTGGTCTGGTACGTCGGGGTAGGGATCGTCCTGCTGCGCAGCAACCTGGGCCAGGTCACAGCCCCAGCGCGGCCTCTGCAATCACAGAAGCTGGCGTAGCGCACCCAGGGAGGCAAGGATCGACCTTGCTCCGATCTCGCTATCTCGTCTCGACACAAAGGAGCTTCTGACCATGAGTACCTACCAACGAACCGCAAGACTGATTGGAGCGCTGTTTCTGGCGGCGATGGCGGCATCTTTGCTGGGCGCTGGCTTGGTAGAATCCGCCATGACCGGCCCGGATGTCCTGGCTGCGATCGCCGAAAACAGAATCCTGCTGACCGCCGGGGTGCTGCTGGAATTGGTGAATGCGCTGGCTGTGGTCGCCATTGGCTTCCTGATGCTGCCTGTTCTGCGGCTGCACGGCGCAAACGCGGCGCACGGCTACCTGGGTTTCAGGACCATCGAGGCTGTCTTCTGCGGCGCGATCGTCATCGCCCCGCTGTCGCTGCTGATCCTCAGCCAGGGCGGTTGGCAAGCTGACCTCCTGGGCGCGGCTTCCGAGGGCGTCGTCGAAGCGCTGGCTATGACGGGACGCGCCGCCATGGTCAACCTGTTGATCCCAGTCTTCTTCTGCATGGGCGCCTTCTTGCTCTACAGCACCGCCTACCAGGCGCGATTCCTGCCGCGCTTCCTCTCGGTTTGGGGCCTCCTGGCAACGGCGCTGGTCTTGACGCTCAATCTGGCGTCGCTGTTCTTCGAGTTCAACCTGAGCGTGGCCATGCTCTTCGCGGCGCCGATCATCCTGAACGAGATCGTTATGGGGATCTGGCTGATCGTCAAAGGCTTC